>JBFXKR010000089.1:0-6569 GCA_050173595.1 Candidatus Berkiella sp. | reverse complement strand
CTTCAGGTTCAAATGGAATTGCTTGCTAGAACAAAGAAACTGAAGCTAGAATTTGAAGCATCATCAAAGCTCGCTCCTACTGAACTCTTAAGCGCTGTGAGCAAAAATATGCTTGAAGTGCAACAAACCTATGAAACAATAAAATCACTTTTTGAATCAGACAAGGAAAAAACGTCAACAATTTTCAACGAGCAAGAAAAACTGAGAACTGCTTTGAATAGTTTATCTATTTTAGCTGATGAATTAACAGCTAAATTTAACAACAAAAATGACCCATCTTTATTAGCCATCTCTTTGCTAGATCTTGAAAAGATACGCCAAGAAGTGATTTCTGCCAAAGCGCAAATCAGTAACTTTGACCCAGTCATTAGTGGCATCACAAAACCACTGAATGTTGATTTTGACGGTGTTATCACTAACCTTTCAAATGTCATTGAAGTAAAAAAAATTGCTGCCCAGAATATCTCGCTTGAAAATGCCAAACGACTTGTGAGTGAAGCCTACAAAGATGCATCACTTGAGAAATTCACTGATCCTTTCTCTTATGCTTTAAAATTACCAGGCCTCAATTTAAGTGATTTAAACAGTAACAGTCGCGAAGCACTTGAGCAGCACATCATGAAGGAAGCAACAACCTTATTTGCTCGCACAAGTGAAAGCCTGTCTATAAGCCAACTCGAAAGCATATACTTAAGCTTGCAAGCACAATCAAATAGTCTTGCCAACAAAAAAGATAAAAATCAGCATGACAGCAATTTACAAATTCATTATCAAACGCTTGCAGATTCAGCCAAAGAGAAAATCACCGCCAAGGTTCAACATTCAATGAATCGCTCCTTAGCTGAGTTAAGAGAAGATTTACCAAAATTTATTTCGAATATAATACATTATAAAAGCCAATCAGATGCAAGCAACAAAAGTACTCAAAAAATGGAGTCTATTGTTGACTCATGGATTTGGAATGGATTTGGTTTAATAACGCGAGAAAAAATTGACACGGCGAAAGCACAAGGGCAAGCATCTTCTCAATTATTTGAAATTTATAGCGCAGCGCTAGCTTCAAATTTATCGACCATGTTAGGAAAAACGCGTGATGCTTTTGAAGCTTTTGATTATGATGATCTTCAAAAGTTTATCAAAGAAATAACTGCGATGCGAGATGAGCTTGCTGCGGTCAATATATCAGATCCTACAACCAGCGCCTTAGATAAAATTCTTGAAGCTGCAATTCAAGCTGAGCGCTCCCATACACGCCACGTTGAAAAGGCTATTCATCGTGAAATTAGCGACATTGATGCTCAATTAGTGAGATTGAATAAAATGAAGCAAGAAATTGATTCACAAGTTACTGTTAAATCACAAGCCAATGTAGCGCTTATCTTGGAATATAATGCTTTGCTAAGCACAATAAAAAGTGCTATCGAGAAAACGCAGCACTCTTTACGTGAGCTGAATGATAAACGTGCTCTACTTGGGCCTAAATATAAAGCGTTAGGTGTAACAACGTTTGAAGAAGATAACCTTATTATCATTTATAATAAAAAATTAAGCGATATCAATGCCACCATCAGCAAAAATACTAAAGATGTTGAACAATATGCATTTTTCGCAACCATCACCGAAGGTAAAACACCAACGAACTTAAATAGTATTACAAAAACCAACCTTGGCAAGGGCCTATTGATGGCTTTATCACATCAAAATATTGATGCCGCAAATATTCTTTTGAACTCACAGAACACAAAAGAGCACATTGATGTTTTTACGCTTAGTTCAGCCTTACCTATGGCAGTAAAAATTGGCAATCTAGATTTAGTAATAAAAATAATGGGTTATAACACTGCTGTTTTTAGTCAAGATACGCTAAATAGTGCTTTTCGAGCAGCCCTTACTAACAACCAAGATGAAATAGTAAAGTATATTGCTTTTAAAACTGATTTTATGCCCGATAATGAGACTATGAGGCTTATTGTCAATTTGATGCCAGATAAGTCCTCGATTTTAGAAATTGATCGAGGATTTTTACAAGTGTTTGGCGATAATGATGGTGTCACACTTAATGAGATGAGAAAAGGTTATATATTTTTAGAACAATTGGCATCGTCTATTCAGGATGACTTATCTTTATTATCCCAAGTTCAAGAAAAAGATGTCACTGATGATGTTAAAAAGAATATCAACATAGCGCTTGCAAAAATTGCAAAACTGGAATCATTAAAAGATGCCTTTAAAGAACAATATGCTAACCTATATTTTCAGACACCAGAGCGAAGAGCGCAGCACATACAAAAATGGAATACGCAAATTGATCAAGCGTTAGCGCGCTGCCATAAAATGATTCAGAACATACTTGATCCTAAAGTAACTGAAGTTGCACTCGCTCCAACAAGTATCATCGAAAGAGCGAAAGAAGAGATTGCAAGAGCGAATGATGTGGTAGCACAAATTGATGAAGAATTGGCCAAAAGATCTGCAATTACGCAAGCATCCCAGATTAATAGCATGAATGATAAAGGCGTCATATTCCCAGTAATGGATACAACATCAACCCAGCCAGATGTTGTAGCGCCTGATGTTGAAGCGTCCTCAAACAAAGCGATTGATTCAGCAATTGCACACAAAAGTTTTGAAAATGAGATAGACGCCATATTGAAAAGTGCGTACATTTCGCAAAAACAATTAGGAAACTTTAGTTCATTGTTAAAACAGTACATTCATGAGGTATCTGATGACAAAGAGCGCTTATCACTTTTTTTACAAAAGCTGTTTTATCAACTAGCCAAGGAACAAAAAGGAGAAGCTTTAACAATTCTGATTGAGGCTTCTAAAAATTATGTTTCTCAAGATGTATTAGCAAATGCGCTTAGTCAAGCAATTCAAGCTAACAATGAAACTAATGCAAAATTGCTAATTGAGCATCATGCTTTTGAAGGGCACGAAAATGAGATCTTACAGATGATATTAGAAAAATTAGAGAAGTCTGACAGAAGTGCTATTACCGAGAGAATTCTTTTTGAGTTTTTAACCCATGCCAAAGATGCAATATTAGTAGATCCCCACACACAAAAACTCAATAGTAAAATTATTGAGTTTGTTAGCAGCCAAGTTGATTCTAAGCATCAAAGTAAAATTCCTGCTACTTCAAAGGGAGGTTGGTTTAGAGATAATGATCTTCCAAAACTAGAGCAAGTCAGAAAAGCTTATCTATTTGCTGAACAAGCACTGAAAAAATTAGAAATGGATGTCTATATTAATCATCTTCAAAAAATGCTTGAAATTAATAATCGATTAGATACTGCCTCACCTATGGAACTCGCAATGCTTGAGAAGGAGCTTGCTTTATTAGAGGAAAATTATGAAACTCAATTAAATTCAATATGCAAGCTTGTTAATCTAGCTAAGGAGCAGCTTGATGATACCGATTTTGATAATCTTCCAAGAAAAGAGCAAAATCTTAGCAACTGGGATGATGCATTTAGCGATTTACTGATTAAACATAAGCGTGGGTTTGATAAAGATATTAAGAACGCTAAGAACAGTTTGCAAGACTGCAAAGCTGAAATTTCGAAACAAGCTACTTCTCATCAAGATAAAAGACAATCGGCCGTGCTATCGATGCAACAAACACAAGCAATCAATAACGGCTTAGATGCTGCTAAAAAAGATCCCGATCTCGCCAGAGTGCCTCCTAAACCCCCTAAAATATGAGTTGATCAACTTTATCAATTCTCATTGGCCTCTTGAAGTTTGTTTATTAACTGTTATCATGCTTTGAAAGTTAAACTACTTCCAGAAGGCGCTCATGTCATTAGCTACTGCTCAAGAATCTTTATCTGGTGTAAATACATCGTTAAATAAATTATTTATGCAAAGCACACCTTCAATGGTGGCAAAGATGTTTAAACAAGCTCTGGTGAAACATCCCTTACTCAAAAAAGAAGTGGTTGGTTTTAGCGAATTTGAGGCCGGTCGCTATACCGATCAAAGCTCTCTTAATTTATCAACACTATTGCAAGAAAGATTTTGGAGAAGTGCAGATCCTCAGATCAAAAGCGCATTAGATGATATTAGCTCATCAGAGATGGTTGATAAGACTAAAGTTGTTGAATGGTTATTGCTTAAATATCTCAATATCAATTCTTTATCAGATCCATTAACATCTTCAACACAGACAAATGCTAACAAAGCCTCACCACATCCTGATAGTACAGACTTTCAGCTACATCAGCTTTTTTATGAGCCAAGTCGCCTGTTTGGTATTACTCCTGAAAATCATAAATATCATGGTATTTCATCAACGATGTGGCCATGGCATCCCCATGATAAAATGGCTGATAGCGCACCTGTTTTTAGAAAAGTGATTCAGGTTTATATTTTGTCTTATATCATTGATGAATTATCTTACCCTAATTGTGCTGATGAGCTGTTACACAATAAAGTCCATGTTGCGAAATTAAAATATAAATATCATTTATTGATGCAAGAATTGTTGCTAGAGATTCAGAAGCTCTTTAATGCGACAACAAAACCCATCAACATTTTTGAACAAGGTTTTAACTTGCTTTTAGCTGAAATTAAACCTTGGCGCCCACTGTTCAGCAGCTTTTTTTTGAAGAACTTGCTTACATCAACTGTTGTACTATCAGCTGGACTTATTTTCACGAATTTATTGCTACCCAATCTTGTGCCAGCTTTGGCAATAAAGCAATTGATTTTCAGTTTTGAATTTCTCTTGTATACTATCATCATGGCGCCTGAGCAACTATTTATTGCTTGTCACGATATTGCCTCTATCATCCCAGATAAAGCTTTCAGACTTTTAAATGATTTTGTTAAATATGGTTTCTTAAAAATTGATCAGAAACTTGGCACATCCTTATCTAAATCAGTACCACACAACACTACCGCTGATAACCTAAGCATCCCTAATTTAGAAGCCCCCTTAAAGGTAATGCCACTAATCTGTGAGGCAATCAAAAATGAGGCACAAGCATTATTTTCTCAATTAGGAAAGTTAAACCAATCATTTAACTTAAGTGAAGCTGAAAAACTGCAAATTAAAACTTGTTTAGGGCAACTCAGTTCCGATGAAGCATCTGCGCAGACTTTAACGGATGCCATAAAACAAGCCAAAACCATACTGGGAAATAATGTCACAGCACAAGAGGCTGATCTATTGCGCCAACTGATTCATCATTTGCAGACCAAACAGGTAGTGATTGATGCTAAAGAAAGTGTGGCACTAAGAATGCAACCAAAATTAGGCTACCAGCCTTCTCTTACACTATTAAAAGCCTTGCATGATCAAGAGATTATTAAAGCAGATGGCACATGGAACGCCCCCATGAGCATTCCTTCATCATTACAAGAAAAATGTAAGCGTATTGAAGGGGTTAGACCAATGGCGTCATCCCAAGCTTAGTCACCATTAACCAATATATGGCTAAAATAGCACTAAAAGCGATAACACCAAGTCCTAACCACCATTTCATTAAGTTATGATAACTTCGTGGTAAATGGGTATGGTTAGTTTTGAGTGCTTTAACAATGTGATGTAATTTATATTGAATGAAAACAACGACAATCCAACTAACGCCTGCCAATAAATAAAGCAATACTGTTGTAACAAACCATATTGAATTAAAAGGGTAATGCAAAATAAGCATCAGCCAAATACCCGTAATAGGCTGAATGATTACTGATGGCGTTGTAAAGAACCAATCCGCTAAAATAACATGTTTCGTAGTATTCGTTAATGTAGATATATCTTTACTAAAATAAGCCATCCACATAAAAAACGCTGTGCCTAAACCTGTGCCAAATAATACCGTGGCACTTAATATGTGAATATATTTTAAAATAAGATAGGCCACTATGTTTCCACCTCATCCACTGTGATATAGATGCTCCATTTGCTGATGGCCTCTTCAAACTCTTGTAATGAAAACATTTCAAAACAAGGTCGTGCACCCGGGGAAACCTCATCTTGCAACAATTTTTTAACAAGAATGAAACAGGGAATGACAGGAAGGTAGGGCCCATGCCCTTTTTCTGCAACTAAAACCCAATTGATTTCTAGCGGTTGATAGCGATGGCTCGAGCCAACCAAACGAATATACATCCCACCCGCATCGGTACCTTTTTTTCTAAACCAACGACTCATCGCTGCGATGGATTTATAAAAATACGACCAATTACGAATAATTTTTGCTCTGGTTAACCAAGATAGGCACCATAACCCTAAATGCATCATAGGAACTTCAAGTCCGGCATAGAACTCGACTGTTTTTAACATAGGGTATTTTTGTGGCAATAATACTAAATCAGGGATATCACAATTGGCATGCCATCTTAAACCTAAGTTATCGCCATAATAGTGTCTGTGTACATTTTGCCAACCATAAACAGTAACCCATTTTCCATTTTCAAGTCGCAGAAAAGGTTTGCCTGTGTAACCTAAAATCGCTTGAATCAGTGCATCGCCTCTTTCTATTTTATTAGCAGGCGCAATCCCAAAGTCTATTTCACGTAAAATACCAAACTTCATAGCGTAATGCTCGATAACCACA
>JBFXKR010000088.1:0-6573 GCA_050173595.1 Candidatus Berkiella sp. | reverse complement strand
GAGCTTAGCAAGAAAATAGACTCGATTGAAAAAAAATGTGAGCGTTGTGATATCATACTTTTCCCCAAGATGTCTCCTGCGGTCATGGTGCTTATTTATCGTGATAAAGAAATTTTACTTGCGCGTTCTTGGCATTTTAAAGCCGGCATGTATAGTGCCATAGCCGGTTTTATTGAACTTGGTGAAACAGCAGAAATGGCTGCCATCAGAGAAGCAAAAGAGGAACTTGGCGTTGACATTGAAAACCTAGAATATTTTGGTACTCAAACCTGGCCATTCCCTGATAGCTTTATGATAGCATTTAAGGCCAAATTCAAAGAAGGGGAGCTTAAGATTGATCCCGTTGAGATAGAAGCAGCTCAGTGGTTCAACATAGACAATCTGCCAATCCTTCCTCCCAGCGCCAGTATTTCAAGAAAGTTGATTGAAAGCGTGATTCAAAGCTGGTAATCGGCCAAATAAACTATTTCATCGTCTAAAACTTGTTATTTTACCACATGCCAAGCAAAGTTCTGTTTTAGGTAGCATTTGCTCTTAAAACGGGCGCAAGAGATAACTACATGTTGGATTTTACTACATTTTTATTGCATATAGATAAAAGCATTTACGATATGCATTCAAAGATTATCAAAATGGATAATCTTAATATCCTAAAAAAGATTTTTTCAGATGCAATTCATAAAGATTCTTTGAAAAATGTATTATCGACGTTTCACGCAAATGTCAGCAGCTTTAGCAAAGAATCGCAAGCGCTATTTTTTGAAAAACTACCTAAAGCTGTTAATGATATTTTAGAATCATATCGCTTTAATGAATTTATTAATTTATTGTCGCCATTCTTGGGCGAAGAGGAAAATGAAGAAGCGTTAACGCAAGAAGACATCGAGCAGCAATTTTCATTAAATTTAATTGCTCATCTAAACAAAATACTTGTTAAGTGTATAGGTAATGATTTAGATGAGGCGAAGGGAAGCCAACCTAAAGTAACATTTAATCTTGAAGCGAATAATAAACGTGCTTTTAATAAAACTCTCCCAGTTGATTGCTGTTTTAAGATTGATCCTCCTAAAAAATCAAAAAAGTTTAAGCCAAAAGGCTAAAGCGTGAATGCGTGTGTTTAGCTTCAAGCTGAAAAAATCTGCAGAAGAAATCTGACCTACCTTGTTCTAATACTTAAGAGTATGTCTAGGAGGTACCCATGTTCAGCTTTAACAATCAATTATTTGAGAATGCACTTATAGAAAGTGGTTTGGGCGAAAAGTCTCCTTGTTATAAGGAATTGATTAACAGTGAAATTAATTACATCAATCATTTTTTAAATTACTTAGATGATAATGACATTGAAAACTTGCTCAAAGTTTATGATGACAAAAAATTTAAAATGAAGCAAAAGGAATTGTCTAAAGATAGTTTGCGCTATTTGTATAATGCATTAAAGGGCATTTATAAAAAACAAGGAGAGGTGTTACTTGCTTTATATCAAGCAGATCCCAACCTTTGGTTTAAAGCCATTAATAACCTCTATGATGTTTATGTCCATTATATTTCAACACGTCAAGGCTTGCAGATCCCAGCGAAACTAGAAGAAAAGTTTAAAGAGATTCAAGCGCAAAAGCTTGAATTAGGCCATCCCGAAGTTGGCTCTTTAGATGCGGTATTTGTTGCGCCCATACAACGATTGCCACGATATGCTTTATTGGGGCGTGAGCTTTATAAAATAGCAGCACTTAAATTGCAAGAGGCGCCGAGTGAGGCGTTGATTACTTTTAAAACAGCGTTAGAAACTTTTAATGAATCAGTGTTAGCATTAACTCAAAGAGTCAATCAATCCTTGCAATCACCCTTAACAAGTGATGATTTAATTCGCTTCTTGAAACAACCGCCAGCAACGCAAGTGGAAAAAGATGATGAGCCAACTTCACCTTATTTAATGCCCTCAACTCGTCTTAAACCCAAGCAAGTGAAGATTCGCAACCGGACTCAAGAAATGCATCCATTGCGATTATCAAAAAAAGCCAGGAAGTAATCGTTGGATTACTTCCTTAAGGCTACATTATTTTTTTGATCTGTTATTTGAGCGAGGGTTTGGTTTGCTCGTAGTTGTTTGTGCTTTTTGTCCTTTTTGTTGTCCCGCAAGGTTAGCAGCATTAACAATAGGCTTGCCTGCTTGGCGTTGTCCATTAATCTGAAGGATCAATTCCTGATTAAGGGTTTGTAAGCCTTGCATAGTTTTTTGAGCAGCTTCTAATTGTGCTTTTAGATCAGCTAATTCAATTTCAGAGTCGTTCGCTGCTTGGTTTTCTAATGTCATTGCTGATAATTTTTGCTCAAGCTCTTCTCTCTCTTTTGTAGAGGCATCTTTACTATCAGCTAATCTTGCACCTAGCTCCCCTATTAACTTTTTTGCGATTTCATATTTTTTACCCATTTCACCTAGGGCTTGCTCATGAGCTTTATTTCTCTCTTGAATTTCTTCTTGATGCTGGCGTTGCATAGCGGTTGTATTTTCTTGATGCTGGCGTTGTATGGTGGTTATTTCTTCTTGATGCTGGCGTTGCATAGCGGTTGTATTTTCTTGATGCTGGTGTTGCATAGCGTTTATTTTTTCTTGCAAATAGGTTGCATGGCTTGGCCACGTATTCGCTTGCGCTTCTAATTGATTTCTTAGCGTGCTATTGCCAGATAACCCCACTACTGCTTTAAGAGAAACATTAAAATTTTTCGCTAGCTCTAAAACATATTCTTTTATTTCATCTAAAGAATGCTCTTGAGCACTAGGAAATTTAAGACTCAATTTGGTTTTCTCTTCAAGGGCTTTTGCTTTCCAACCTTCATTTTCAGCAT
Source organism: Candidatus Berkiella sp. (assembly GCA_050173595.1). Lineage (GTDB taxonomy): Bacteria > Pseudomonadota > Gammaproteobacteria > Berkiellales > Berkiellaceae > Berkiella. Next base: position 3,729 of record JBFXKR010000088.1, on the reverse strand, counting down.
GCAGCTTAATGTAATTTTCTAATATATCGATGATATTTGAAACGGCAACATTGGGGGTAATTCCTGCTAGCATGTTTAACTTCCTTAATTAAAAAAATATAAAAATAGTCAAGGGAAAATCTTCTCCCTTTATTAAGTGCTAATGCCTAAGTAAACAATGGTTTGATCTTGGCCATGAATACTGTGTCCTAACCCAAGTTGCAAGTTAAATGCTTCGTTTAGCTTAAAGACACTGCCAAGGTTGAGTAAACTCAAGTCGCGATTATCATCGGCGTCTTTGCCTTGGTAGAAAAATTCAGCACCCATATTTAAATTTTCAGTCACTTGATAACGCACTTTCCAGCCTGCAAAAATATAATTTTTGGCATCGGTTGCATCATTAAAAACGGCCCCGCCACCACCTGAAGTGGAGAAATCACCCCAGTTTTTTTCTATCCACAGGGGTAGTTCAAACCATATTCTGTCATTGCCAACATGTTTGCTGCCAGTTGGAATACCAAGACGTGGTGCAATCGCCATTTTGGGACCAATCGCACATTCATCCAAAAAGCGGTATTTAAAACCGATTTCAGAATCGCCTACGCCATGTAAAGAGGGGATCTCATTGTCTTTTGAGATATGTTCATAGCCCATTTCTAAAAAGAGCTCAACTCGGGTGAGTAAGCCATATTTGACTTCAAAGCCAAAGGCTTGTTCATCTGGCCCTTTGTTTGTAAAAACCAACGTACTGTTTAATTCAAATTCCCAATCTTCATATGGTAATGTGGTGCCATCATCAGTGAGAAATGGCTCAGCATGCGCACATAAAGGCAACAGGCACAAAGACAAGAGGGCTGATTTTTTTAGTAATTTTTTCATTTTATATTTTCCAGCAGGAAATCGTTATGACTAAGAAGAAAAACAGCCCGGATTATAGCGCAAAAAATGTAACTAGCAATATATCTTTCTTAAAAAAGACTGGCTGCATCAAGCAGCCAGCTTATCATTTTAATTGAACTTTCTTATGAGTAGCTGCTATTTGTAACTCTTCAAAGGCTTGGATGGATTGTGCCAACGCTTTTTCATGTAAATCACATGCTTGCTCATAACTTGCATGACAGTTTTCCAATGATTCAACTTGCTTTTTAAGAGAGGCATAGTTGTCACTGTCTGAACAGGTGCGTTCACAGCTCTCTTTTAAGGTTTGTAGGGTCGTATGAGAAAGTGATTGACCATAGCCTTCTAAGCAAGCATACACGTCATTTTGTGAAAAAGGCTGCAAGCTTTGTTTTAATGCGTGATAAGCGCAATATAAATCATGATGCGCAATGAGTTTTTGCATTAATTGTGGACTACAAAAACTGGTAAGGATGGCATTTTTAGTTATTTCTAACATTTGCGCATCACTGAGATTAAAGGATTTTTGCACCAAGTCATGTTCTTGCCCTAAACTGCGGCCAAAGAAACCTGGATCATCGGAGTTAATTGAAAATTTCACTCCTTGCGCTAAAAATTGGGGTAAAGGATGTTGCTCTATGGATTCATATAGGCGTAACTTGAGGTTACTTGTGGGACATAATTCAAGCGCAATACCTCTTTCCTTGATCAGTGCCATTGCTTTTGGGGACTCAATTGCTCTCACGCCATGCCCAATTCTATCAAGTGCTAAGGCATGAATAGCATCAACAACACTGTCACCATCAGCATGCTCTCCTGCATGGGCGGCGAGCTTTAAGCCGTGTGCTTTTGCTTGTTGAAAATGTGTTGTAAATAGCGCTGGTTTAAAGGCAAATTCATCACCAGCTAAATGAATGCCAACCACATAAGGATGTAAATAGCCAAGAATTTCTTGCATGGTGTTATCAAGTGCCCCTTCGATATTGTATTGGTGGCGAAGTAATACCATCAGCATTCTTGCTTCTATGCCAAATTCCATTTTGGCAGCATCAATCGCTTTGGCGATGGCATTAACAAAATCTTGATAAGTTAATACTCCAAATCGACTTGTTGTTGCTACAGATGTCATAGCAACATCGCTAAAAGCTGAAGAAGAGGCTTCGAACTTTTTACGATCACGTTTTCCATGATCGGGCGAGCACATGAGCTCAACATAAATGGCACCCTCTTCATGGCATTTTTTTAAATAGCGATAGGTGACTTCATAAACATCATCAAAGGTTAATATATAATCTGTCGCATTATCATAGGCTCTAAGAAAATCAATGAAATCACCATCTTTGTAAGCAATGGTGTTATTGGGGGCAAATAAATGATCAGGCACAGGTAAGCCATTTTTGTTTGCTAAAAATGTAAGAGTTTGCGGTGTTAAAGTACCCCCTTCAGCATGAACATGGTGTTCTATTTTAGGGTAATTATTAAAATTGACAGATAATTGATTTTTGGAATCACCAACCTTTAAGCCCTTAAATTGTGTTAATAACATAATAACTCCCTTATGTATTATTACTAGCCAGTTACTTAGCCTTTATTGAGCATCTAGATACACTCACTCGAAGAATGCACTCAAAAAAGTAAAGTATTTTATTGGTTTGCCGAGTTAATAGCTATCGTTACTTTAATGATATGTGTATATAAACACTTATAAAAAGGGGTGATTTTATGAAAATGGCTAAATTTTTTGCTGTTGGTGCTGTTACTTTATGTGCTTCATTTTGTGTACAAGCTTCACAAACATACACACTGCAATATGCTGCTAATTCTCCGATTAAAAGTGTTCCTTTGCGTAATGCAACACTGGTTTTGGAAATTTATGACTATGATAAACCAGATGGCTTTAAACGTATCAAGACCAATACCAAAAAGTCTTTTACTTTAAATTATGGTGAAGATTTTGAAGTGGTTGGTATTGTGGGTGAAAGAAAGAAAAATGCCCGTTGCTCAGGATATGCAACGCCTGAAAATAAGAAAATTATTATCAGATGCGATAAATACTAATCCCTGATGCGCTGGCCCACCTAAGTTGGGCCAGCATGGTTACAATGCTTGCTTTATTTGGTTTGTGTTTGCAATTGAGCGCTGTGTTCTCTTTTTGATTAGTTTGATTGTAAACTACAAATTCTTTTGATTTCAAACTGCTATATTAACAGTCTGCGCCTACCACTTCTGGCAAAATTAATTTATAGTCTTGCAACCAAAATAATCTGGCCACGCCGGGTTTAGTCTGCATATGGCATTGTGTTTTGTGCTGACAATCAAGCAGATAGTTTGATAACAAAAGAGGATGGTAATAATGGAACTTAACATTTTTATTCTGGGGTGTGCTGCGATGGCACTCCTTTATGGATTATATGCAGGTAGGCAGATTTGTGCTGCAGCACCGGGCAACCCAAGAATGATGGAAATTGCAGCTGCTATTCAAGAAGGTGCCCAAGCGTACTTGAATCGCCAATATCTCACTATTGGCATAGTTGGTTTATTTGTTGCTGGTTTTCTTACTTTTATGCTTGGCAAATATGTTGGCATAGGCTTTGTTATCGGATCAGTCCTTTCAGGTCTGGCGGGCTATGTTGGTATGAATGTTTCTGTGCGAGCTAATGTGCGAACAGCTGAAGCGGCACGTTCTGGCCTTGCGCAGGCGTTAGATGTCGCTTTCAAAGGTGGCGCCATCACCGGCATGTTAGTTGTAGGCTTAGGCTTGTTTGGTGTTACAGCCTATTTTATCTACCTTAATAGTATTGGTTTAGCACATCGTCCAATGATGGAAGCCTTAGTTGCATTAAGTTTTGGTGC
>JBFXKR010000087.1:0-6588 GCA_050173595.1 Candidatus Berkiella sp. | reverse complement strand
GATCCACAAAAATTGCTTTTTGATCAAACAGACATTGGGATCACAGTTTGTCTTATTCCTACGAATCATGAAGGTGTAGAAATTGGACATCGCCATTTTCCGTTAAATATGGCTTTTATGAATGGCCCCATTCGTGGCGCCAATGTTTTCGTGCCGATTGATTGGATCATTGGTGGCTCAACCATGGCAGGACAAGGTTGGCGCATGCTGATGGAATGCCTTTCTGCAGGGCGAGGGATCTCATTACCTGCCTTGAGCACCGCAACGGGGCTTCTCACTTATCGCATGACAGGTGCTTATGCTGCTATTCGTAACCAATTTAATATGCCTATTGGTACTTTTGAAGGTGTTGAGCAATCATTGGGGCGTATCGGTGGGTTAGCGTATACCTTACAAGCGGTGAGAGTGTTAACTGCTACCGGTATTGGTTTAGGGATTAAACCATCTGTTGCAACGGCTATTGCAAAATATCACATGACTGAAATGTCACGTAAAGTGATTAATGATGCCATGGATATTCATGGTGGGCGCGGCATTATGTTAGGGCCTTCCAATTACTTGGGAAGAGGCTATCAAGCTGTTCCTGTCAGCATAACGGTGGAAGGTGCAAATATCTTAACCCGTAGTTTAATGATTTTTGGACAGGGCGCAATTCGCTGTCATCCCTATGCTTTTGAAGAAATGAAAGCTGCGGCGCTTTATGAAAAGGACAAGCAAAAAGCAATCAAATTATTCGATAAGTATATTACTAAACATGTGGGTTATTTTATTTCTAATAAAGTAAGATGTTTTACGCTATCGGTGACCCGCGGTATTTTTAGCCTTGCAAGTGTTGATTATAGATCCAAACCTTATGCTAAGAAGCTAAATTGGTTAAGCAGCGGATTAGCATTAAGTTCAGATGTAGCGTTGCTGACTTTAGGTGGTGATCTAAAACGTAAAGAAAATCTCTCAGCAAGATTAGGTGATATATTAAGCCATTTATACATTGCTTCTGCTGTGATCAAATATTATAACGACTGTGGTCATCAAAAATCTGATTGGCCTATGGTAGAATGGTCTTTGCAAATTAGCTTATATAAAATTCAAGAGGCCTTTTATGGCTTTTTTAATAATTTTTCCAAATTTGGTATGGGAACTATTTTAAAATGGTTCATTTTCCCATTTGGTAAGGCCTTTTCCTTACCAAAAGATGATGTGGTACAAGCCTGTGCGAAAATCATGCTTAGCAACACTGAAGCTAGAAGCCGATTAACACAGCTTTGCTATATTGGTGAGGGTGAAAATGATCCAACAGGGATTATTGAAAAAGCGTTTGAAAAATTAATGACCATTGAGCCGATATTAGCAAAGCTTACTTTGGCGCAAAAAAGAAAAGAAATTAATAAAAAATTAAGTTTTGTGCAAAAATGTGAAGCAGCAAAAGCCAATGGGATCATTAGTGAGGAAGAATTATTGCAATTAAAAGATTTTGAAACACACCGTAAAAAAGCCATCTCTGTAGATGAATTTAATCAAGATTACGCTTTAGGAAGTCAAACATGCAATCCAAGCCACATGAACAAACCACTCGAGTAGTCTATGTCGTTGATGGCGCAAGAACGCCATTTTTAAAAATGAAAGGTGCACCAGGTGCATTTTCTGCTGCGGATTTAGCTGTTAGCGCAGGCAAGGAGCTTCTTGCCAGACAACCCTTTACACCTGATAAGTTTGATCAGGTTGTTATTGGTTGTGCAGGCCCAAGTGAAGAAGAAGCCAATATCGCTCGCATTATCGCCTTAAGATTGGGGTGTGAGAATAAAGTGCCCGCATTTACTGTGCAACGAAACTGCGCTTCAGGCCTACAAGCTATCGATAGTGCTGCGCAATTCATCAAAGAAGGACGCGCTGAATTGGTATTAGCAGGTGGCACAGAAGCGATGAGTCGCGCTCCCTTATTGCTAAGTAGCAAAATGGTTCACTGGATGGCCAAAATCAGAGGAGCCAAAAGCTTTGCTAATAAAGCGAAGGCACTATTACAATTTAGGCCTGGCTACTTAACCCCAGTCATTGCTTTGCTAAAAGGGCTAACTGATCCTGTTGTGAACATGAATATGGGACAAACAGCGCAAGAATTAAGCTTTAGGTTTGATATTGATCGCAAAGAGATGGATCAATTTGCAATGCATAGCCATCTAAAAGCACTAGAGGCACAAAAACAGAAATTATTTGAAGAAATAAGCGCATTATATAGCACAAGCGGTGAAGTATTTGAGCTAGATGAGGGTATTCGCGCTGACTCTAATATGGAAAAATTAGCCAAATTAAAACCAGTGTTTGAAAAGTTTGGTTCCATTACGGCGGGAAACAGTTCTCAGATTAGCGATGGTGCTGCTTTGGTCATTTTAGCAAGTGAAACAGCAGTGAAAAAATATAACTTGCCAGTGTTAGCAAAAATCGTCGATGTGAAATGGGCTGCGCTTGATCCTGCCATTATGGGGTTAGGCCCCATACATGCGATGACGCCGTTGCTCAAAGATAATCAATTATCGTTAGATGATATTGATCATGTTGAAATTAATGAAGCCTTTGCAGCTCAAGTAATTGCTTGTCTTAAAGCATGGAATGATGCTGAATATTGCAAACAATATTTAAATTTAGACAGTAAAATGGGCGAGCTCGATGTTAAGCGTTTAAATCCTCAGGGTGGTGCCATTGCTTTAGGGCATCCTGTGGGTGCAAGTGGGGCAAGATTGGTGTTGCACTGCTCGCAAATGATGCAAAAAATTAATACAAAACTGGCAATGGCCAGCTTATGCATTGGTGGTGGACAAGGTGGGGCCATCTTATTGGAAAGAGTAACTCACGTCTAACCTGATAAAAATAGGAATGAGTAAGATGAATCAAGTGATGACAGGAAATTATCAGCATTGGTCATTGAATATAGATGAAAACAATATTCTTTGGTTAACTTTCGACAAAAATGACTCAAGTGCCAATACCTTAAACGAAAGCACGCTGCGTGAGTTTGATCAAATTTTAAATACGATTGGGCAACACCAACACGTAAAAGCGCTTGTGATTCGTTCAGCGAAGAAATCAGGCTTTATTCTTGGTGCAGATATAACCGGCCTTGAAGCGGTTACTCATAGCGAACAAGCAGCAGTTTTAAGTAAAGCGGGTCAGGATATTTTTAATAAATTAGAAGCACTCACCATTCCCACAATCGCTCTCATTGAAGGCTTTTGTCTTGGAGGTGGACTTGAACTTGCATTGGCATGTACCTATCGCATTGCTGAAGATTCTGCTAAAACGCGTCTAGGGTTACCTGAAGTGAGATTAGGGGTTCATCCTGGTTGGGGTGGTACTGTGCGCTTGCCCAAACTCATCGGTGCCATCAAAGCGATGGATCTGATTCTTTCGGGGCGTAATCTTACTGCAAAATCAGCTAAAAAAATGGGTGTGGTTAATGAAGCTTTACCAAAACGACTATTACATGCAGCAGCACTCTCCTATGCGCTTAATCCCCCAGAGAATAAAAAGCAATTCAAGTTTCAAGATTTAACACATAACAGTTTTGTGAGACCTTTGCTTGGTCGCTTATTTACCTCTCAATTAAATAAAAAAATTAAGCGCCAACATTATCCTGCGCCTTTTGAAGTGGTTGATAATTGGGTAGAAACAGGAGTAGCTATTCCTGCAGCTTATAATAAAGAAGCTGAAACCTTTGGCAAAATGATAATGACAGATACTTCACGTAATTTAGTGCGCATTTTCTTTTTGCAAGAGCAACTAAAATCTCAAGGTAAAAATAGCGATTATAAACCAACTCATGTCCATGTGATTGGGGCAGGTGTGATGGGGGGGGATGTGGCAGCATGGTGTGCCATTCGTGGTTTTAAGGTCACCTTGCAAGATCAGGCGCCTGGGTTAATCGGAAATGCGATTAAACGTTGTTTTGATTTGGCAACTAAACAATTAAAAGAAAAATATCTAGTTCAACAAGTGATGGATAGATTATTACCAGATCCTAAAGGTTTTGGAATAAAGACAGCGGATGTTATTATTGAGGCTATCACAGAAAAACTAAACGCAAAAAAAGATCTTTTCTCAAAGGTTGAAAAAGAAGCTAAACAAGATGCTATTTTAGCTACAAATACTTCAACAATTCCTTTAGAAGAAATCGCAACTGCGCTAGAAGATCCTACCCGCCTGGTTGGTATACACTTTTTTAATCCTGTGGCTAAGATGCCATTGGTTGAAATAGTTAAAGGTGAACAAACCAGCAACGCAGTGATTGAAAATGCCACTGTTTTTGTTCGTAAAATTGATAAACTACCATTACACGTAAAAAGTGCCCCAGGATTCTTAGTGAATCGCATTTTACTGCCTTATATGTTAGAAGCGGTGGCGTTACTTGAAGAAGGCATTGAAGGTCCTGTGATAGACAAAGCAGCAGTCCAATTTGGTATGCCGATGGGCCCAATTGAACTAGCTGATACGGTTGGTTTAGATATCTGCTTAGCCGCTTTAGAAAAATTGGCAGCAAGCAGCAACATTAAAGTTCCTGAGAAATTAAGGGAGTATGTTGTTAGAGGTGATCTGGGACGAAAAACGGGACAAGGTTTTTATCGCTATAAAAAAGGTAAAACGATTAAGCCAAAAATTCAATCGAACGGTTCAATACCCAGCGACATTACTGATAGATTAATGCTAAGACTACTCAACGAAGCGGTTGCCTGTTTGCGAGAAGGGATTGTTGATAGCGCCGATCATTTAGATACCGGTTGTATTTTTGGTTTTGGTTTCCCACCGTTTCGTGGAGGCCCCATCACTTATGCACGCACGCAAGGATGGGAAACATTACTTGAACAGTTAGAAGAGCTCAGTGAGCGCTATGGGAATCGCTTTGCTCCTGATAAAGGTTGGCAATCAGGAGCCGTTGCATGACAAAGATATTGATTCGTAAAGCTGCTGTGCTAGGCGCGGGTGTGATGGGGGCGCAAATTGCTGCTCATTTAACGAATGCAGGCATTTTAACCATTTTGTATGATTTGCCATCGCAAAAAGGTGGGCAAAATGAAATTGTAGAATCTTCTATCAAATCATTAACGAAACTTAAACCTTCGCCGCTTGCAATGGAATCTATTGAAAAATATATTATTGCAGCAAATTATGAAGATGATCTTGAAAAACTAAATGAATGTGATTTAGTAATTGAAGCTATTTCTGAAAGGTTTGATTATAAGCAAAGTCTCTACCAGAAGGTGAGCCCCTTTTTGAATGCAAAGGTCATTTTTGCTTCTAATACTTCAGGGCTAAGCATACACAAATTAGCGCAAACGTTACCTGAACATTTGCGTTCACGTTTTTGTGGCATCCATTTTTTTAATCCCCCGCGCTACATGAAATTGGTTGAAGTAATTCCTCATCAAGATACCAACCAAACCCTGCTCAGTGATCTTGAAACTTTCTTGGTGTCACGTTTGGGCAAAGGGGTGGTGATTGCCAAAGACACACCGAATTTTATTGGTAATCGCATTGGCGTGTTTTCATTTTTGTCGGCACTGTATCATTCTCAAGAGCTTGGATTGGCGCCAGACTTAATTGATGCCTTAACCGGCCCGCTCATTGGCCGCCCTAAAAGTGCTACTTTTCGAACCATGGATGTGGTTGGATTAGATACGATGGCCCATGTTGTGAACACGCTTAAACAAGATCTCAAAGACGATCCTTGGGCGAGTTATTTTGAGCTACCAACTTGGATTACAGAGCTTATCAATAAAGGTGCTTTGGGACAAAAGCGTGGTGTTGGTGTTTATAAAAAAGTAAATGATGAAATTCAGGTCTGGGATTTACATGATAATATTTATCGTTCTGTGCGAAATCATGTAAGCAGTGCCGTCCTTTTAATCATGAAAGAACCTGTAGAAAAGCGCATCAATTTGCTGGCAACATCACTTGATCCTCAAGCACAATTTTTATGGCGTCACTTTCGTGATCTGTTTCATTATTGTGCTTATCATTTGCAGTCTATTGCTAATACAGTTCAAGATGTGGATCTTGCTTTGCGCTGGGGGTATGGTTGGAGCCAGGGTCCCTTTGAGATTTGGCAAAGCGCTACCTGGTCAAAAGTAAGCGAATTAATATCAAATGAAATTTCAAACAAACACGCCATGGTGGATGTTGCTTTACCTGGCTGGGTGAACAAGCTTTCGCAAGGGCCTTATCAAGAAGGTAAAGCGTATAATCCAAATTCACAAACATTTGAATCAAGCGATCACTTGCCTGTTTATCGCAGACAATATTTTCCTGAGTCCTTATTAACGTCAGTGCCTTTTGAGGGCAAAACGATTTTTGAAACACCATCCATTCGGATGTGGACACTAGATGATAATATTCCCATTGTAAGTTTTAGTACCAAGAAAAACAGCATCACAACCCATGCCTTAGAAGGACTGATTGAAGCCGTTCATCGTGCTCAAAAGGATTATGATGCCTTGGTTTTTTGGCAAAGAAATGATGTTAATTTCAGTGTGGGTGCAAATTTAAAAGAAATCTTAGAAGGATTTGATGGCAGCAATATTGCGCAAATTCAACAAACTGTCA
>JBFXKR010000086.1:0-6591 GCA_050173595.1 Candidatus Berkiella sp. | reverse complement strand
AGTTTCAGTTGCTAGGGAGGGTAACAAATCTATTGAGAAGTTTGAAAGTTCTGTGTTTGACGGTATTTATTTGACAGGGAATGAGTCTCACTACCTTACCAAGGTTTCCCAAACACGTTCTGAGGATGCTAAGTCAATAAACATGAATGTAATTGACGAGTATCAGCGTATTTAGCGTAACGTTTTTCTTTGGTAAAAGGTGTGTAACATGGCTAATTTCAAAACGCTTGATTTTGATATCAGTGGAATGACCTGTACAAGTTGTAGCACAAGAATTGAGAATAAACTGATAACTTTGCCTTGTGTACAGCAAGCAACAGTTAACTACGCAACGAAAAGAGCCCGTGTTGTCGTAGAAGATCAAACTGACCCACAACATATAACTGGTTTCATCAATAGCATCGATCCTGATGTTAAAAAATTCACAGCTAGCTATATTTCTCCTTCAAATGAAAAAACCTATTACTTTTCCATATTAGGCATGGTGGATGCCAACGATGCAAAATTAATCAAAGAAAAATTAGAGCAGCAAAAAGAGAACTTAAATTCTTTTAGTGTTAATTATTCAACAGGTGTTGCTGTTGTTACAGCTTATTCATTCGGGGGCAAAGAGCAAAGTGAAGCTATTGCTATTAACATTAAAAAAGTAATTGAATCAGCTGTTAGTGATAAAAAAATCACGGCAACTCGTTTTGCACCGAAAACAAATGAACCGACAGCAACAATCGATGGTCCTGTTTATCGACGTCGTGCAATTATCAATGCTTTAGTCGGAATTCCTTTATTCTTATTAAGTGGTTTTATTCCCCCGCCTATAACAGTTGCTGGGCAGCTCATTGGATTTTTCTTAGGTGGAATTACGCTTGGTTTAATGTATAAAACGGGCAAAGAATTTTACCGTGGCGCTTGGGATAGACTGGTAAAAGATCGCTCATCAGATATGAATACCCTCATTGCTTTAGGTACAGGCAGTGCTTGGATATATTCGATGCTGGTGGTACTAGTGCCAGGTTTATTTCCTTTAGCAGCATTGCAGTATCACTTTTTAGCTGTGAACATGATTTTAGGGATTATTAACTTTGGGAAAGGCATTCGAGCGAATGCCGAACAGCAAACTAAAAATAAGGTACAAAAACTAGCTCAAGTCTATGTAAATTTGCAGCCACAACATGCTCGGGTTATTGGAAAGAGAAAATTTAAAGATAATATGCTCAAAAAGGATAACAACAATATTGTTGAAACCCATTATCTTCAAATTAAAAAAGGGGATATCGTTCAAATTTTGAAAGATAAACGTGTCCCTGTTGAAGGTGTCATTATCAGCGACAGCGAAACGATGGTTGATGAAGAGACACTGACCGGTGAGCCAGGTGGCAGCAATAAGAAAAAAGGGGATGAAGTTTCTAGTGGCTCTCTTAATTTAAAGAATACAATTTATATTCGAGCAACAAGAGATGGTAAGGACGGGCACCTTACACGCGTCATCGCTGATGTCAATAAATCAAGTGGAACTAAACCACCTTCTATTTCTAAATTGGTTGATAAACTAGCGGTTGTTTTTGTGCCTGCAATTACATTGATTGCAGGGTTCTCAGCCTTGGGATGGTATTTTCTTGGACCAGTTCCGGCGTTACCATGGATGCTAAAAAGTGGCATGTCAGTGTTGTTATGCGCATGTCCTTGTGCGCTTGGTCTTGCGACACCTATTTCCACTGCAATCGGTATGTATAACCTTTTTAATAAAAAGATTCTTGTGCATGATGCTTCTGCTTTAGAAGTCGCAGCCCATTTAAATGTTGTGGTTATTGATAAAACGGGGACCGTAACACACTCTGTCGTGCACGATGTCTCTGTATGCGAGAAAAACAAAGAAGATTGGACGAATCAAAAAGTTATTCAATATGCTGCAAGTTTAGAAAGAAGTTTTGACCATCCGATTGCTCAGTCTTTTATCAATCAAAACTTTAACCATGATTTTCTTCACTGTACTGATCAAACCAAACATGAAGAGGGTGTTTTAGGTATTGTGAATGGCGCTAATTTGCACATTGGTAGTTTGCAACATCTTCAAACACATAATGTGAATATACCGGCCTCTTGCAAAGCAGAAGAAGAACGTAATGAAAAAAATGGAATGTCTTCAGTTTATTTTGCTGTTAATGGTGAGTGTATTGCAGTGGTTGCTTGTAAGCACCAAATTAGAAAAGATGCCAAGAAATTGGTGGATGAGCTAAAAGACAGAGGTATTGAAGTTATCATGTTGACGGGTGATCAAAAAGAACCCGCAAAAGATGTTGCCCGAAAAATTGGAATCACTAAAGTTGTTGCCAAATCTAGTGCCAAAGACAAGCAGTTGTTTATTAAAGATCTTATTAAACAAGGTTTAATAGTTGCGATGGTAGGCGATGGTGTGAATGATGTGCCTGCGATGAAAGAAGCTGATTTAGCGATTGCCGTAGGCTCTTGGACACATGCTTCTTCTGTTGCCAAAGTTGCAACGCAGCAACTTAACTTTATACCCTTTCTTATCATGGCAAAGGAAACCATGAACAATATTCATCAAAATTTATATTGGACTGGTTTTTATAATTTATTAAGTTTAACGGCTGCCACAGGTTTATTATATTATCTCTTTGGCTTTTCGTTAAACCCTGTGGTTGCAAGCTTATTAATGGCATTTTCATCAGTATCTGTTGTCATTAATTCAATGAGATTAACAAATAAAATTGATTATGCGATGGGTGTGTATGAAGGTAAGATTAAGCCCCCTGCGAACACATTTGAAAAAATCATGCAATATATTCCATTTAGGGGATTATTGGATTTGCTTATCAGTACTATCATTGTAAAACCTGCGGAAGATAAAACAGTCCCTCAATCTCCTGTTAAAGGTGCATCTATGAAACTACCGGCAGGTCGCTCTACTTTGCCAGGATACAGGCATCGTTCATCACCCCCTGGCTCTCCTGATAAACGAAAGCATGATCCTATTCTTATTTCTGATGCAGATTTGGATAATATCGTTATTAAATCTGAGCCAGGTGATGAGGCTAGGGGTAGAGTCTATTCAACGTAATGCGTGATAGGTGCACAATGGACTGTGCACTGAATCATAATAATGTATTTGGCAAACTGCCAATCTTAAAGCATACTTTTGTTATATCGTATGGGGTATAGTGTATTAGCACTTGACTTTTTCTTAAATAATTACTGTTTATAGATATAGTATCATGGAGGATACAATGCAGCATTTACTATTAAAGTCACTTGTTGTTATAGGTTCATTGGGCTTATCAATGAGCCTATTTGCAAGTTCAGATGCTTCATCTGCTGGTGATAACACGCAACAGATGAATGAGGATGAAGTTTCTGAGAATAAGACGATGATTAACGATTCTGAAGCACAAAATGCTAAAGAAGCTGCTGATGCTAAACAAGCGCAAGAAGCCAAACAAGCCCAAGAAGCTAAACAAGCAGAAGAAGCTAAACAAGCAGAAGAAGCTAAACAAGCAGAAGAAGCTAAACAAGCCCAAGAAGCTAAACAAGCAGAAGAAGCTAAAAAAGCAGATGATGCTAAACAAGCCCAAGAAGCTAAAAAAGCAGATGACGCTAATGCCAATAAAAACGCCAAAAAAGAAGTTAAAAAAGGCAAGGCTAATTCAGGTCAAAAGCATCATGGCAGCAAACATCATCAAAAACGCCATCATAAACAACACCACAAACATCATCGCAGCAATCGCGGTCAAGTAAGGGAAGCGCCACCACGCAACCCCGGCGACGATAGTGGTAGAAAAATGGAAATGAATGAGTACTACAACCATTAAACTTGTTTAAAGGGACTAAAGGGCAGATCGTTTCTGCCCTTTTTCAATTTCACAAAAGGAATGAATCATGCAAAAAAACATTTTGTTAAATACGTTGTTGTTATTAGGTGCAATTTGTTTGTTAACCAGAAACGTAGCACATGCTTCAGAGATCAATACTGAATATCCAGACAATGGAACTTCAGTTGCGGTGCAGCAAAATGCAGAAAATACGCAGCATGCCATGCATGAAGCGCAACCTACACTTAATCCTGATGCGAATAAAACAACGAGCACAAATTATTTTACAGAAGATGAAAACGAAGAAATGGATTAATGTATGTTTTATGTGACGCGGTTATCTATTAATCGCGTCTAACTCCCCAAAAAGACACATTAACTAAACAAATAATCATAATCACTTTCTACTTTTTTCAAACTCAGCTGATTTAAAAAATTAGCAAAGCACATCCAGGCAGTAATTGCATTCATGTCCTTAATTTGTGGTGGCAAATAACGAGGAGGAATGATAATTTTTTCATCGATGAGTTGGGCAATATCTCGGATGTCTTCCAAGTTGGTTTTGCCACAAAAGAGCATCGGTATTCTATCTAATTTACCTTTTCTAACAGCGAGTTGTAGAAAGTTATAGACAGTAACAAAACCCTTTGCATATGAAAGATCTTTTGTAAAAGGCCCCATTGTCGGTAAGCTTCCTCGAAAGACACGGCTAGCTAAGACATAACACTCATCTTCACCATAACCTTCGGTTCTAAAAAATTCAAAGATATCTAAAAAGGTTGCGCCGTCTTCAGCAAGCTCTACTGCGCGGATACGATTTGATATCTTTTTGAGCCTGGCTGGGTAGGAAACCAAGCTAATAATTTCCATTAAAATTGCTAAGCCTTCTTGAGTCACAGTTGAAGAAGGAGGCCCTTTGCTCAAAAAGGTGCAAATAGGTTGTAATTTTCCATTCATGGTGGTGCCAATGTGAACCAACCCTTCATGAATCTCCAATATTTTTAAGTCACGTTCATTAAACTTGGCATCACTGCGGATTTTAATATAGTCTGCCCCTGCAGCAGCATCTGCAATAATACCATCGCTTAAAATAACACGTACTTGTTTACTCGGATCGGAAAAACTTTTATTGAGAGCCGTTTGCAAAATATCAATTGCTTCATTAGATTCAATGTTTCTTTCTTCTTCTTCAAGCACTTGGCTTTTACCAATATGGCCAAGCGCATCCGCCATGAGCATCCCTAATTGAGCTAGGGTCGGATCGCCGACATGAAACACGTCCTTGGCAGAGCCATATAGCTCTTGAGAAAGATATGTAAATTCATGCGTTCCTCGGCGCTCTAGCATATGTAGCACTTTAAGATATTCGCTACAAATACGTCTCATCATTTGTCCAACAGGATTAAATTGCCCAAGTTTTTTGGTAATGTCGCGCTCTATGATGTGAAACAGTTGCCTTTGTTTAGGCCAGTCTAAATTCACATTTTGTCTGTAGTACTCGGCGCTGATATCTGGCTGTTCTTTAAATTTTTTAGCAAAAAAGTTGGCTTTGATTTTTGTATCCCATTTCACTGCGTCTAAAATGCGAATGGGTGCTTGTGCGCTAACAATGGCATCTGATAAGGCTTTGATATCTTCTTGATATTGTGTGAGCTCAAAAGGCTTTTCTATAGATGGCTCATGAGTTAGCTTTTTGCGTGCCATAGATTTTCTCTTTAGGGGTGCTTCTATAAATTATAGTCTAAGGTTAACGACAGATTGTTTAACTGAACTTAACTCTTCATTGCGCGTTAGCCATGCATAATTTCTATCTATCGCTGGCCCCAAAAGCTTGTGTCTGTGGCTTGTGTCCTATAAAGTTCGTTCTCTAATATGGCCCCATTACATGGGTAAAGTAAGTTTACTGAGATAACTGAAATAATATTCAGGATGATACATGTCTGAAATGTTTGCTGCTTATTCAACAAAAATAATGAATTCGTTCCTATTGGCGCTATTGTTTCTAGCCATTTACGCAGGACTATATTTTGTCTTTCTTCAAAGGATTCAAAAAGAGAAGCGGTATAACCAGGCAAAAATCCGCTTACGTTATATATTAATCACTATATTTTTAGTTTGTTTTATTAAGATTTGGGTGCAAGGCTTTATCCAGATTGTGGCTTTTATTGGATTTATCTCTGCTGCGATTACCATTACTCAAAAAGATAATTTATTGAATTTGATTGGCTGGTTAATTATTAACTGGCGAGAATTATTTCATGAAGGTGATTACATTAAAATAGCGCAAAATGCTGGCGTCGTTAAAAAGATTGGCGTCATGTACTTTACTTTGCAAGAATCTAGTCCAGATTTTCCGGGGTATTCTACGGGCAGAGTGATAAAGATTCCTAACGGTTTGGTTGCAAGAAATCCGGTAGTGAACTTTTCGCACGAAGTATTTACTGAATCTACCTTTAGTTTTATTTTTAAGCCTACAGGTAGCTTTGATTTAATTGAAAGGCTATTTTTAAATTTGAAAGATGAGATAATGCAGTATCTTGTGCAATCTTATAAAACAGATGTTGAAAAGAAAGAAATACTTGATGAGTTTAGCCCAAAGCATGTGATTAAAATTCGCCAGGAAAAACCAGCTGGTTATGAGTTTGTATTGATGTTTTACAGTAAATATCAAGATAAATCAGAAATCTTATATCAAATCAATAAAACCATTCTTAGTTTTGCACAGCTTCACCCAGACTTAGTTATTGCATTCGACTAAATGGATGAA
>JBFXKR010000085.1:0-6604 GCA_050173595.1 Candidatus Berkiella sp. | reverse complement strand
AACAAGCACGTCAACAAGCAGAAGAAGCAAGACGTCAAGCGCAAGAACAAGCACGTCAACAAGCAGAAGAAGCAAGGCGTCAGGCAGAAGAACAAGCACGTCAACAAGCAGAAGAAGCGAAACGCCAAGCACAAGAGCAACTGTTGCAGCAACAGCAACAACAACAACAAGATCCCGGACAAAATCAGCAGCCTTAACTTTTGAAACTTAACCAACGTAATGCTGATTTTGAAGTAAATACTTATATTTTCAGGGTATTTGCACGGTTAAAAAAACTGAAAAATGGTTGTTTTTTATTGCATTATTTAAAGTAGTTATTATAATCCTTGGTTGCATCAGGAAGATTTGTTGTACTAAGGAGAAGTCGATGCTGTTCATTTCATGTCAAATTCTTTTCGTTTTATTTCACGCCCCATGATTTAAGTTGTTCGACAAATAGCGGAATTTTGTCGCTGATAATTTAAAAATCAAACCTTTTTACTTTAGTCATTAAGGGAGTTGTATAATGACTTTAGATCTTATTGCTTTTCAAAAAGCGCTTGCGCAAGAAAACCTAGAGAATATCATTGATTTTGTAAAATACAGTCCCCATAAAAGAAAATTTATCGAATATTATAATGATAAAGGAGATTATGTTTTTCATATTATTGCAAGGATAGGGCGCCCATCTGATCTTGAGATCCTTAAATCAGCGCATCCTAATGCAATGGCGGCAATAGAGCGAAGAAACAACAAAGGTGAAACAGGGCTTCATTTGGCTTGTCAGCGACAAGATTTTGCCATGGTCAAAGCCTTTATTGATAATCAAGCTCAGATAGTTGTGTCAGATAAGGAAGGTAATTTACCTTTGCATGTGGCGGCATCTCATAATTCATACGATATCGCTTTATTGTTGTGTGAAGAAGGTAAAAGGAGAAATCAACAGCTAGAACAGTCCTATTTGCCATCATTTTTACTTGAAGCTAAATTTAATGTTCATGCGAAAAATAATACACATCAAAATCCTTATCGTATTGCAAGAACTAAAGATCACCAAGCTGTAATGCAGTTGCTGGCAAAACATGGTGGTCAGGATAACTATGAGATAGCAAAAAATTATTTACTGCAAAATAAGACTGAAGACTTTGAAAAATATATTAAGCAACATCCTTATGTATTAAAAGACAAAAATGAGCAAGGCGAAACTTTGTTACATTGTCTTATAATGTGTCTCAATAGCGATGAGGATCGCTTAATTCAAATAATGTTGAAATTAGGTGCTGATATAAATTGCACTAACAACGAAGGGCAAACGCCACTTCATTATTTATCAATGAGAGGATATCATCATTCTCAAGGAACGACCTTATTAACAACACTTCTTAATATGGGCGCAAAAATAAATCAACCCTGTGTCAAAGGCTTAATTGCACTACATTATGCGGTTGCTCAAGATAATCTTTATGTCATAGATTTTCTGATCCAAAGAGGTGCTAATCTAAATTGGATGTCACGTGATGGTATTCAACCACTACATATGGCTGCATTGTGCCAAAAAAACACGGCGTTTAAGCATTTAATAGAAAAGTATAAAGCGAATATATTCCCAAAAGCGAATCCAATCGTTTGTGCTTTATTGGAAGCAAAAGAAAACCCAGTTCCAGTCGATGTACTTTGGATTGCAGTATTTTTAAATAATCAGGATATGGTTAAGTATATTGTTGATTATTTAGTGAAAAAAAATGATGTGGCTTTGCTAAAAGATATAAAGCTAATAGGTCAAGGAACCTTAATTCATTACTTTGTCACCATAAATTCTTTAGAATATTTCAAAAAATTGGTTGAGGTTGGTTGTAACCCTTTTATCCCAGACGCGCAAGGGTACACACCTTTACACATTGCAGCAAAATTAGGACACAAACACATTGTTTATGAGATCGTTAAAAACCGTAAAACCCCAGGATTTTTAGCTAGAACTTTTACCTACACATTTGATGTTAACAGCGAAACATCGGATGGCAAAACAGCGCTAATGCTCTCTGATGAGCATGGTCATAAAAGAATAAGTCGATTTTTGCGTATAAGCTGCAGAAAATTATTAAAAAAAGAGAGCCCAAAAGGCGTGCTGGCACGCGTTAACGATGAGATGGAGTTCGCTAAAGAGCTTGCACAAACCAGGGGGTATCAGCTAACAAACAATGCTTGCATGCTTATTCCCACGGCTGCGAGTTTTGTTGCCCTAGGCCCTTTTGCAGCCGCTGGAACTCTAGTGACACAATTTGGACTATATGCTGCACCTCAACTTGTTCATCAGTATGGCGCGACAGTTTATTATCCACCCAAAGTATTTTTGCATAACCATGCACACTGGGCTGTCGAAATGGGTTGGGACTTTCTTTCGCATGTGCCATCCCTTGCCTTAAGCGCTATGCAAGTTTATGATTTATTTAAAAACCCTTACAGACGTATTGCGGGTTCAATTGCAAGCCATGGAACTGCAAATCTAAGTGCTTTATTAACACAAAATAAAGATGCTCAAGGTGCGATGTTTGCGATGGGGCGTCAAGTTGGGTATTGGGCCGTTGATGCTTATCAGCAGTATGGTGCATCGGTGCAAACTCCAGACTCAACCCAACAACAATACAATGAGCAAACAATCCAGTCTCTGACTATTTGGAGCAGTTTGCTGGGTAAAGAAAATGCACAAAGCTTTATCAGCGCAACTTCAATGATAACAGATTTATGTGATTCAGTCCGTCAAACGGTTGGCAGCATAGAGCATAGTTTGGTAGATGGGATTGGGGCTAAAGTAAAAGAAATTGTTCAAAGTGTGGATGGATTGCAACTATTAATCCAAGGCAAAGATGCTGTGAATGATATCTTGGGCTCTTATCAAAGTTACTTTAGCAGACCTTTGTTAGTTTGTGCGGCAATGAAAGGGCAACTACAATATACCTCTGATTTGGTAGATAATGCTCTTTTTTCAATTGAAAAAATGTTGCATGAAAATCTTATTCCGGAATCGGATTATAAGCAGTATGCTATTGGTTATTTGTTAAAAACAAAAGTAGGGTTGCTCTCAAACAAGTTGCAAGAGAAGTTAAATGCTCAAAACGTAGCACAGGCACAATTAGCGCAATCAAATGCAAAATTAACTGAATTGATGGATACGGTTGCAAATGAAGCTGAGTTTGTTCAGGCGATGTGTGAATACCATTCAGCAAAATTAACTTTTAGTGAGTGTGAAGCGCATGCGCAAGCTGCCAGGGCTTCGTTTGAACAGTGTCAACAGCAGTTTCAAGAAGTTTGGACGAGTACGCCCAAAGGTGCCTTACAAGCCAACCTTAATGCTGCATTAGAACAAGACTATAGCGCAAGATTGGAAATGCAAGCGCTAGAGGTTACGGCCTCGCACTTCGAAGAAGTTAAAGAACAGGAACAATCTCAAACTTATCAGGAAAAGATACAAGCTGCTAAATTAGCTCAGCAGCTTGCAAAAGAAAATGTCCAAAAGAGTATTACGCTTTTACAAAATGAGCTAACGACATTTGAGAAAAAGCATCTTGAGGAGCGCTTAAGTCTCTATGAGAAAAACTCTGAAGAGCAATTAGCAAATTATAGGCAATCAACGTTAACTTTGCTAAATGATACGCATCTTTATGATGAAATGCTTTCTCAGATGACAGCATTGCAGCAAACACTTGTAAACTTTGAACTCACAATTTCTTCATTGGATGCGCAATTAGAGCATGTTAACAAAATTTTGTATTCTTTGGCGCATCCAGGTGCTTTTATTGTAAAGCAGGTGGTAACAGATGCGTTACGGAGCTATAAAACAGCATTTGATGTTTCGGATTACATTATCTCGCATATTGTAGCATCGGGTGTTATCTCACTTGAAGAAGCACAAGCACGTATGACAGGTAGTTTTTCAAGTGCATATAGTTCAAGCAACAGAGCACAAAAGTTAGAAAAAACTGTGCTGGAACATTGGAACAAGCTTCAAGATGATTACAAACTAAATTATCTTGCCCAGCAAGCAGATCTTAAAAAGCAAATTACAGTTGCAAAAGAAGGGTATCAAGTTGCACAAAATGAAAGCAGTGCTCTGCTAACCCAAGTATCACAGCAGTATGTTAAAGTTCAAAGTGCTTTGCCAGATGCGCAAAAATCTGAATTTGCACAATCACAACTTGATAATCAACAGCAAATCGTGCAGCACATTTGGCAAAGTAAGCATCCACAAGAGCAGGTTAAAATAATATTATCCTTGGTTGGCCAGCCTGAATATGCAGATTATTATGCTCATCATGAAAATGTGGGATATAGCCCTAGTGCTTTATCTAATTTTAAACCTGTGACAATCGCTAACTGGTTGCTGTCATACAAATATCTTTTTGTTGATACAGCTTTGGGCGCACAATCGGTAGAAATAGCGCAACTATCGCAACACTTTAGAGAGAATGGGTTAACAATACAAAACATTAGCCAAGCAAAAAAGGACATTGATGCCACCATTGCTCAGAATATATTGTCAGTTTCTTCTACTGCTAATGATGTTTCAGGTGCTTTGCAGCGAGTGTTAGGCTCTGGTTCTGTTAATAGTAGTAATTTTGATCTGCAATCCTTAGCGCATGCCTTAGGTAAAGGTGATAGCGCCGTTGCCAGTGAAATTGTCCAAAGTACCCTTAACAGCGTTGCCAAAGCGCAATCTATTGAAACTTTTGGTACTTGGGTAGGACAAGCTTATCCTACCAATCAGGGGATGGCTTATACCGGTGAAAATGAAAGGCATGGATTCACTAAGCTTTTTCATCATCCTGGGAACACACTTAAGGAAGCTGCAAAGGTTTTTCTTAATAATGGTGTTTCGGTTAACGTTAACCAAGATGGGGTTCATGGCGGGTTAACGGGCGGTAATATGCTTCCGTTATATCAATTTAACAAGGTGAATTCACCGTTGTTTGAGATAAACCGAACCTCTTTGGTTGATCAAATTGTTAGGCCTCCAATACCTGTTGGGACGCCTTTATCATCCATACCGCTTCCTTCTGTGTTGCCACAGCCAACATGGATGCCAAGTGTTGTGCCTTATATGACTTCTGATCAGTTTCAAGTTGTGCCATCCATGACTGAGAGTACTCAAGCATATTTGTCGTCACAATCAAGTCAAGCCGTTGTAAGTAGCGAATACAGTTTTGGCTCCACGCGATGGGGTGCGTGCTGGCGTCCTGCTGAGCCAGCGCCAATCGCAAACACAACCTCGGCATCGGTAGTGGTTGAATCTGAGCCGCCTAGTTTAGTTTCTCGACTAGGCACAGCAGCCTTAGGATTGTTGGTCAAAGAGGCTCAAGCAAATCCAATCGCCGCAGCGCAGTTAATGACTGGGGCTCAAGTGGCTGCAGGTGGCGCTACGGCAGCCAATAGCCAACGCTGGGAAGGAGATGATGAGCTCCAAGATCAGAGCACAAGATTGCCAGTGCATGTGGAAGATTTGAGTAGGTATTTAGGGGGGCAATTTGATGATAATATTGATTCCAAAAATGCCACGAATACACTAGTAGAACAACCAAAACCGACATTTGATCCTTATACAAAACCATTAGGTACAAATGCCGGAATAATACTTACTCAAGGGTTATTAAACCTTTATAGAAAAGCAGATAAAGAAGCTGGTGAGAGTTTACACAAGCCAGATCCGGATAAAAGGTATATACAGAAACCAAATACATTGCCAGGTTTTCCAGAAGCTAAAAGAGCTGATCCAGGCACTCCTTATAGTGGAGGGCTTAGACCAAGATGGAAGCTTCCTAATGGTAAAATTTTAGAATGGGATTCTCAGCACGGTGAGCTTGAAATGTATGATAAAAGAGGGAAACACCTAGGTGCTTTTGATTTTAACACAGGCATGCAAATTAAAGATAAGAAACCATCTAGAAATATTAAGAAATACTTGTAAGGATGTAGTCATGAACGAAAAAAATACAAAAAGATATGTTTCAGGTTTTAGCAAAACTGGGGATAAATTATTAGAAATAGAATTTGAGCTAAAACCAATAAAGCTATCTTTTTTACAAAGACTTTTTAATATTGACCCTAATAACCCAAATCCAGTTGAGAGAGATTTAATTGATTGTTATAGAATTAATGAAGAACAAGCCAAGGCATTGCAACCCTATATTATTGATGGAGTAATTGATTTGGAAAAATATAATTGGATGCTTGACGCATATGACGAATCCACCTGCAAGCATAGTGATGAATATTTAAAAGCAAAAGCGCAGAGTGAACGGGAAAATTATTAAATTATACTTATTTTTCACCTCGCGGTAGCGAGGAACGTTGCTAACCCCCTGTGTAGCCGAGTCTTCGAGGCGAAACGGGGGGTAATAATTTGAAGGGATGATCGCTGCGGTAGCAGCGGCGTGCAATAGCCCCTTGCAAGCGAAGCGCAGCATGGGGATGCAGCATTGGGTTAAAATCATTTATCATTTTCCACCGCTGCGGTAGCAGCGGCGTGCAATAGCCCCTTGCAAGCGAAGCGCAGCATGGGGATGCAGCATTGGGCTAAAATCATTTATCATTTTCCACCGCTGCGGCAGCAGCGGCGTGTAATAGCCCCTTG
>JBFXKR010000084.1:0-6614 GCA_050173595.1 Candidatus Berkiella sp. | reverse complement strand
ATTCGTGCAATCCGTATGGGGTATCAATGAGAAAGTTGAAGGCTTTTTTGATATCTGTCATGCCAGAGGCTTGAATGGTGAACAAGGGGTTATTATCCCAAATTCAAATGTTAAGAATTTAATGCTAAGAAAAGACATCGTCGTGGCAAGTGAGCAATCACAATTCAGTGTATATGCTGTAAATACGATAGATGAGGCATTAGTACTTTTAACAGGGCTTTCTCCTGAAGAAATTAAGAAACGTTGTAATGCAACGTTGAAAAAATATGCTGAATCTCGAAAGGGATTGCTTGATTAGTGAAAGACTATAGAATAATATTAATATCGATTTGATTAACCATTCTTCTAAATATCCAATCAGTCTTTGTATTCATTAAAATCATGTATCACTCCTACATTAATCGATGATTAATTTGATTAGCGCACACAGTTAATTTAATTGCATTACTATAAATATCCAACAATTTTTATTTATAAGAACTAACTATGGCCAAATTTTTAACAATTTTACTCATTCAAATCCTATGCGGCATGGAGATGGATTTATTTATTCCAAGTTTTCCTGAACTGAGAAAAGTATTTTCACTGACACCAGCGATGGTGCAACTTACTTTAAGTGTTAATTTTGCGGCTTTATGTATTTGCTCTTTATTTGCAGGGGCACTAGGAGATAGGTTTAATCGTAAACATGTCTTGCTGACAGGGCTAGTGATTTTTGTACTTGGAAGTGTAACTTGTATTTTCGCGCAAAACTTTACATGGTTGTTGATTGGCCGATTTTTGCAAGGCGCGGGAATTTCTGCTCCCGCTATATTGTCTTTTGCTGTGCTATTAGACGATCTTCCCAACAATAAGCAAGCTAGCATGATGGGGCTCATTAATGGTAGTAAAACAATAGCCATGGCCATTGCGCCAGTGATAGGTAGTTTTGTGAACCTTTACTTTAGTTGGCGCGGAAATTTTTGCATTTTATTGGGTTTGGGGACGGTTTGTTTGGTTGCAAGTTTTTGGGCCGTCCCAAGTAAACCAGGAAATCATTTGGTTTCGCTTTCGTTGAAAGCGTTTAAACCATTACTTCAATCAGTAGATTATTTAGGGTTAGCATTTGGCATTTCATTGCTAACAGCGGCTTACTGGTTGTTTATGGGGATGGCGCCAATATTCTATATGGAAAACATGGGCGTCACATTAAAGCAATTTGGGTTTTATCAAGGATCGCTCTCACTCTCTTTTGCCATCGTTTGTATTTTGAGTCCTATGCTATTGAAGCAATGGGGACAGACTAGATTATTATATTTGGGAATTTTTATTTGTTTTATGCTTGCGTTTTTTATCAGCGCTTTGGCACTGATAAATGTGAAAGGTCCTATCATCATCACATCCGTATTGGTTGCCTTTTCAATGGCAATTGTTTTTCCAATCAATATTTTATATCCCTTACTTCTCGTATTGGTTCCTCATACTAAGGGCAGGGCTGCAGGTCTTGGGCAAGCTATTTTGCTCATGCTGAGTGCATTCACTCTTGAGGTGGTTGCTTATTTTTATCATGGTGAATTTTTACCCATTGGCGCGATGATGTTTGTTTGTGTGACGCTTGCAACATTCTTTTTTTATCGCTTTATCAAAAAGCAACATCAAGCTGTCTTGGGTTAATCATTTTTTTGTAAATTGTTTGCCCAAAGACCTTACATTGATTAGCATGAGAGAGTTGTTAATTTTTTTAGTAGTTAATTGCCTACCTATAGGAATGCGCCATGATAAAAGGATCTTCAATTTTTAGGCTTTGTAGCTGTATTGCAAGCATTGTTTTTACAACTACTATTCAAGCTGGCGGGATCATGCTTTATGAAGTTGGATCAGACGATGTTGGATTAGCTTCGGCAGGGTATAGTGCCAGAGCGCAGGATCCTTCAACCATGCTAACCAACCCAGCTGGCATGACCCGTCTTGAAGGCAAGCAATTGTTTGTAGGTGTGCAAGCACTTTATGAAGATATTGAATTTAGTCCTGCAACCGCTTCCCCATTCCTGGGTACAGAAAATGGTGGTAATCCGGTTAATGTTTTTCCTGGCGGCAGTTTTTTTTATAGCTATAGCATTTCAGATGATTTAAAAGCAGGTATCGGTGTTTATGGCAATTTTGGCTCTGTATTAAAATATCATGGTGACTGGGTAGGCAGATATTCGACGGTAAAAGCAACGCTGATTGGCACATCCATTCAGCCTACAATTGCTTATCGTGTTAGCGAGGGGCTATCTATTGGCGCAGGCCCAATTTTTATGTATGGGTCTTTAAGAAGTAAAACAAGAATAAACAATTCACCATTTCAATTATTTAATTTTCATGATGGTGAGCTGAGCCTGTCTGATAGGACATGGGGGGTGGGTGCCAATATCGGCGCGTTATATGAATTTAATCCTTGCACACGTCTTGGGCTATCTTACACATCAGATATTAAATTAAATTTTTCACCAGACGCCGTATTTACGGATTTAGCGCTACCATTAAATACGGTGTTGGGTAATAGAGGGTTACTCAATAGTCAGATAGATATTGGCATCACAGTACCACAGAGTGTGATGGCCAGCCTATTTCATCAATGGGATCAAGAGTGGGCCTTTTTAGCAAGTTTTGGTTGGCAAGACTGGGAAAAATTCGGCGAAGTTGATGTTGGTATTTCATCTATCAATCCAGTTAGTTTAACCATCAATAAAAACTATAAAGATACTTGGCATGTGGCTGCAGGCATACAACATTGGCTAAATGAAAGATGCTTATTTAATGCAGGTATTGGTTATGATAGCCGCTTTCAAAATCCTGTCGATATTCCTGCATCTACTCCGGTAAATTCTGCGTGGCGTTATGCTATTGGCACGCATTTTTCTGCGAATAAGCAAATTGATATGGGTGTTGCACTAGAATATATCTATGGAGGCACACTAGATGTGAATCATAATGGAGCAATAACCGGTGTTTACACAGGTGAATTTAAGCATGTAGGCGTGTATTTTCTAGCATTGAACCTAAACTGGAAATGTGTTTAAATAGTTGCGAATCAAACTGAGCACAAAGCTAAAGTAGTTTGACTATTTTAGCTTTGTTGTTACCTGCACCTATTTTTGAACATTTAGGATACAATGATATGAGTACACCACCGAGTATTGAAGAATTTTACCAATCACAACAGACAGTTTTTGATGCGCTTAAAGCAAAACAAGATGTTTTAGCGAAAATAAAGGCAGCCCAATACCCTCTGATTGTCAAATGGCAAATGCTATTGAGTGTATTACTACCCATTCAATTTGAGAATATTAAAAAAATGGGCTTCACTAATGAGCAATCTGCGCTGGTTGATTACAATACTCAATTGATGATGTATCAACAAAATGATCAAAAACTAAAAGATTTAAACAATGCCAAATGGCAATATATTTTTGAGCAAGCTTTTGACATTAAGGAAGTGCAAACTATCTCTCAAGAGCAAGCCATTGCGTTAATCAAAGATATTTCGAATGAAATGATGTCTGAGCCATTTTTGTCGCAAGTCGATAAATTTATGGCAACACTCGATCCTAACATGCAAATTATTGAAAAACGTCAAGCCTTATTATCTATTTTAATTCCTATGCAAATGAATGTGATGGCGCGCCATGGATTTAATGGCGAGCAAGGTTATATTCAAGCGCAAAAAGCCTTGATGGATTATATGCATGATCCCAACATGATAGAGATGGCAACCAAAGCCCAAATCCAATTGTTTACCCGAGCGGGCCTAATGGGATAATGACAAGGATGCTCATGAAAATAATAAAATGGATATTTTTTAGCTTATTTTTTGTGTTGATAAGCTGCACTCAATTTTCAAACTCATCTCAAAAGCTATTAAGTGGCTTTGAGGTGAGCTCTGGCATGAGCACACAAGAAGTTGATGAAGAATCGCATTCAGGCCAGATGCGCAACATCAAATAACATTTCTTCGACAGTGTATAGCTAACCAGCTAATACTTTTTCTTAATTCAATATTGAGCACTATTCTATTTTTTCAAAATGATGCGTAGCAATGACGATACTGCTTGCTGCGCTCATCCTGAGCATGATATTTATTCTCTGAAAATAACAATGAAGAATTGTCCGCAAGTTAAGCAGCACCAGCTTGTGGTCATATGTCGCAACTAAAAATGCTTAGGAGAATGACTATGGCTACTTATGCAATTATTGTTGGTATTAACTACTATAATGATCCTGATAATAGACTCAATGGCTGTATTAATGACATGCTAGATTATGAGAAGCTATTGCTGGATAGTGGTGTGCCCACAGAAAATATTGTTCGTATTTCAGATGATCCAGATAGAAAAGATATATATCCTTCCAAAGCGAACCTTTTAAAGCAATATGAGATTCTTCATCAAAAGATAAAAGAAGGCGATAAAGTATTTCTTACCTACAGTGGACATGGCACGAACACGCGTCAAGCAAGCAAAGATGAACCAGACAATCAAACAGAAGCGATATATACAGCAGATGGCAAGCTTATTACTGATAACGAGTTTTATGATAAGGTGTTGAAAGTTAAAAAGGGTGTGAAAGTTGCTGTAGTCATGGATTGTTGCCATTCAGCTTCCATTTTGGATTTAAAAAATGGCGTCGGTAAAAATGAAAGCAACCGACCCGATAATAAAAACCATGGTTATGTAGCGATGATTAGCGGTTGTCAGGATGATCAAACTTCAGCTGATTATTTGGCTGAGCGTGAAATAAAATACAAAGATAGAGCAACGGGTCAAAAGCGTTATCGGGGCGCATTAACCGCAGGGATAGTAGAAACCATTAAGAAAGAAGGTCTACAGTCCATGTTAGACACAGCATTTAGTGGCTCTATTACTTTGATGCGCAACCTAAGAAACCGCATACTCAAATGGTTGCAAAAAAATGGATTTGATCAAGTACCTAATATTGCCTATGAAGGGTATTTGCCACCCGTGCGGCGCGAGGGGATCTTACATGCTTTTCATGGAAAATATCCGCATCGTGTTACCAAAGCGCGTGCAGATAGATTTGTAGATGGTCAAGAGCAATTAGAACAAAAACGCCTGCAGGCTGGGCGACGTCAAAGAGTCGGGTAAATAGAAAACGGGATCCTGATGGATCCCGTTTTTATATTAGGCTTAATTTTTTAAGCGTGCTTTTTGATCCAATCAACAAAGGCATCCATCCAATTTTGTAGAAATTGCTTGCTTGCAGGGCCGATATTTCCTGATTCATCAAAAAGGCCATCTTTATCTTGTATAAACACCTCAGGTTGGCCTAATAATGGAACATCAAGATAAGATAAAATATTGCGCAAATGTTGTTGTGCCAATGCAGTCCCGGTTGCGCCTACCGATGCCCCAATGATAGCGGCGGGTTTTTTCTTCCAAACGCTTTGGCCATAAGGGCGAGAAGCATGATCTAAAGCATTCTTTAAAATGCCTGGGATGGAGCGGTTATATTCAGGGGTTGCAAAGAGCAAACCTTGGCAAGCGAGAATTTCTGACTTTAAGCGCTTAACAGATTCAGATGGGTTATTATCATCATCTTGGTTATAAAGAGGCAGATCATTAATTTGCAGCACTTTAAAGTTAAATTCTTTTGGTGCAAGCTTGGACAGCGCTAAGGCTAACTTTGCATTAAATGATTCTTTTCTGATGCTGCCAACAATAATGCCAATAAGATATTCAGCCATAAAACTTTCCTTAGTCAATAGTAACTTACAACTTTAAATGATAGTAATACTTTAAACGCAGATTAATATCTTGTGAAGAAATACTTGGCAAAAAATTTATCTTTTTAAATGGCATGAAGCATGAGTCATCCTAACAGAATGATGTATTGATGGGGCTCATAAATAAAAATAGGGTAGATTAAATACTCCCAAGGAAATATAAAAAATCTACCTATCCTGCATAAGCCCTAAAATAACGTACTTTAGCGCTATCTACTTGAACTAATTTTTCAAAGCGAGAATCTTTAGTGGAGAGTTCTTTTTTAAAGGCTTTGTTACCGTATCTTTGATAAAAGCCTTTTTTGATAAAGGTGTTGTAAATTTTCCGGACATCATTTTTGATGCCGTTTTCATAATACTCTTGATTTGTCTCAGATGGACGATTTGGCCTCATAAACAAATCAATATCAGGTTCATAGTGGGTGTTTCCTCTGGCGAAATTGTATAAGTCTACAATTGCGCCTTGTAAGAATCTTGCATTATAGCTTTTGTTTTGATCACAAAGAGCTTGTGAAACGGTTTGTGTTGTAACCTCTTTTCCTTCTTCTCTAAGCTCTTTTTCTAGGACTGCAAACATCATATCGGATAAAATCGCGGCATCAAGAGTAAGTTCCTTTAGCGCGATGCCGTTTTCAATTTTGTTCCAGTCTTTTTCATCAGTAATCGTTTTTTGGAACGCTTTATATCTTTGTTCAAAGTTTTGCCACCTTTCTTCAACTTTATCTTTGGGCAATGGCATGTAAGATCGTAGCTCGAATAAGTTTTTAAGATGATCTTTAATAATATCAATATCAACGGGTTCTGATTTTGAGCCCAAAAGATGCTTTACAATCTGTTGATAAGACTTAAT
>JBFXKR010000083.1:0-6626 GCA_050173595.1 Candidatus Berkiella sp. | reverse complement strand
ATCGATTGTTCTTTACCGGTTGCTTTATCTTTAGCAGACACATGTAAAATACCGTTCGCATCGATATCAAAGGTGACTTCGATTTGTGGCACACCGCGTGGTGAGGGTGGAATATTGGTTAAATCAAACTGCCCCAAAAATTTATTGGCAGAGGCTTGTTCGCGTTCCCCTTGGAAAATACGCACCGTGACCGCTGTTTGACCATCTTCAGCAGTTGAGAAAACCTGTCCTTTCTTGGTAGGAATCGTGGTGTTTTTCTCAATGAGCTTGGTCATCACACCGCCCATGGTTTCAATACCTAAAGAAAGCGGAGTCACATCTAATAGCAAAATATCTTTTACTTCACCAGAAAGTACAGCGCCTTGAATCGCAGCACCAATAGCAACGGCTTCATCTGGGTTCACGTCTTTACGAGGTTGTTTACCAAAAAACTGCTCAACAGCTTCTTGTACTTTAGGCATACGGGTTTGACCGCCTACCAAAATGACAGAAGTGATATCTTTGGTCGATTTGCCTGCATCTTTGAGTGCAATTTTGCAAGGCTCTAAGCTGCGCTTAATTAAATCTTCCACTAAAGATTCTAATTTTGCACGACTCAAACGCATGTTCAAATGTTTTGGCCCTGAAGCATCAGCCGTCACATAAGGTAAGTTAATATCAGTTTGTTCTCTTGAGGAGAGTTCAATTTTTGCTTTTTCAGCAGCTTCTTTTAAGCGTTGCAATGCAAGTGGATCTTTACGTAAATCCGCGCCACTGTCTTTCTTAAATTCTTCTACCAGATACTGAATAACCGCATCATCGAAGTCTTCACCACCTAGATGGGTATCACCGTTGGTAGCTAACACTTCAAATTGTTGCTCGCCATCAATGTCCGCAATTTCAATGATGGAAATATCAAAAGTACCACCACCTAAGTCGTAAACCGCAATCACAGAATCGCCTGTCTTTTTGTCTAAACCAAAAGCAAGCGCAGCGGCGGTGGGCTCATTAATAATACGTTTTACTTCAAGTCCAGCAATTTTACCTGCGTCCTTGGTTGCTTGGCGTTGTGAATCGTTAAAATAAGCAGGTACAGTGATTACCGCATCTTTAACTTCATGCCCCAAGTAATCTTCTGCGGTTTTTTTCATTTTGGATAAAATGTGCGCAGAAATTTGTTGCGGCGCTATTTTTTCATTGTTACGACCTTCAACCCAAGCATCGCCGTTATCTGCTTTCACTATTTTGTAAGCGATGTGTGAATCATGAATGGTGGGATCGTCAAATTTGCGTCCAATTAAACGTTTTACCGCGTTATAGGTATATTGGTAGTTTGTAACAGCTTGGCGCTTTGCAGCTTGTCCGACCAAACGCTCACCATCTTCAGTGAATGCCACAATAGAGGGTGTTGTTCTATCACCTTCTGAGTTTTCTATAACACGTGGTTTACCATTTTCCATGATAGCAACACAGGAGTTTGTCGTTCCTAAGTCGATACCGATGACAACGTTTTTAGCCATTACTTAACTCTCCTAAGAATAAAATACTGAAATATCATCACTTGTTTATATGGGGGCTTAGCTGCCTTTTTTCAAGAGGTTAGCTTGTAGGTGCACGCGATACGACCACGCGGGCTGGGCGCAAGAGCCGGTTATTCAGCAAATACCCCGTTTGTACAACGGCTAGCACCATGTTTGGAGCAACCTCATTCGTTTCTTGTACCGATATGGCCTCATGAAAAGTTGGATTAAAAGCCTCATTAAGAGGATTAATTGGTACAATACCGTGTTTATTGAGCGCATTTAGCAATATGTTATGAGTCATTTCCATGCCCTCAACTAAGCTTTGGGCCTGGGCTTTGCCTTCTTTGGCAAAATCTAAGCCACGTTCCATGCTATCTAAAACCTCTAGTACTTCTATGGCAAATTTTTCGATAGCAAATTTACGGGTTTTTTCGATTTCATCTTGGGAGCGTTTTTGCAGGTTTTGCAATTCTGCTTCTTTTCGTAAGAGCCTATCCCAATTTTGAGCTGCCTTTTCTTGTTCAATTTTTAATGAGCCGCTTAACTGTTCTATTTCTCTTTTAAGCTCATTCACATCCAGTGGCGATGCCAAAGCAGCATCTTCACTTACCAAACGGCTATCAAGCAGATTATCTTCTTCAAATCGTGTTGAAGGCATGTCGTCTTTATTTTGTTGCTTATCTTGATTCTTTTTATGCTCCGACATGAATTACCTCTTCAGTTTTAATTTTAACAACTAACTATAATGTGAGTTGTTACCTAAGTTATTAAGTAATATGGGGACTATTTTTCAGGATTCAAGAGTGTGCCCAACACCCTTGCTGTAAAATCGACCACTGGGATCACTTTGTCATAGCGCATCCTGGTGGGCCCAATCACGCCGAGTACGCCGACGACTTCCCCATCCACGGTATATCTGGAAGTGATGACGCTACAGTCACGAAAGGCATCATACCCTGATTCCTCGCCAATAAACATTTGCACGCCTTCGCTTTGCAAACAGCTATCAAGTAAGTGCAAAATCTGTTGTTTTTGGGTAAAGGCTTGAAATAGCTTTTCGAGTTGTTTTACCGATGCAGCGGGATTTGAGAACAAATTTTGCTGCCCAGCTAAAAAATAATCGTCTTGCCTAGGAGGCGGTACAAAAGCTTTGCTCGCAACATCGACTACGGCTTTCATCAAGCTATCCATTTGTTGCCTGTCAAAGTTCAACGCGGTTAAAAGCTCTTCTCTGGCACTGTGCAATTCTTTTCCAACAAAATGCTGGTTCAAAAAATTACTCGCCGCTGTAAGTTCGCTGGCGCTATAGTGTTGATCAGTCACAATAATACGATTTTGCACTTCTTTATCATTAAACACCAAAATCGCTAATACCCGGTTATCCGATAAAGGCAAAAACTCTACATGACGTAAAAGATGCTGATTACCTTTAGGTAAAGTAACAACACCGACCATATGGGTTAACTCAGACAGTACATTAGAGGTGCTCATAATGATGTTATCTGTTGACTGATTCACATCTATTTTCGCTTCCATGCGTTTCACTTGAGCATCGTTAAGCGGGTGTACAGATAATAAACTATCAACAAAAAAGCGGATCCCTGCGGTGGTGGGAACGCGCCCTGAAGAAGTATGTGGAGAGCAAATATAACCCCGCTCTTCAAGATCACCCAACACCTTGCGTACTGTTGCTGGGCTCAATTGTGGAAAAGCTTCGCATACTAGCGTTTTAGAGCCTATGGGTTGTCCATCTCGAATATACATATTGACCAGGTGTTTCAGTAACAGCTGGGCACGTTCAGAAATAGAATTGTCACTCATATCTTAAATTTCAGAAGCCTTGAGCTATGTGTTTAGAACGTTATCTAAATTCTAAGACCCCCTATTCTAAAGAGTTCGATCCCCAAGAGAAAGAGGGAAACCTATTAAGATCAAACATCAGCGCCTCTAATCGGTCGATAGATCCCTTTTTGGCATATTTGGTCGTCATTAAATTAGAAAAACAGAAATGTCTTTGTCAACTAAATTATATCATGCCAAAGCAAATACCCTTTAGCAAATTCTAGGTAACTGCTCTCCAGAAAACGGCACTAATATTCTTTCACTATTGAAATGGGTTTTTAATATGACCTCATTGTTACCATGACTTTGACTGTTAACAACACCTATCTGAGCAGCTGCTTTACAATTAGGAAACTCATGTAATATTGCCAACGCCTTGGGCACTTGGTTTGCCGGGATAAATAAAATCATTCGCCCTTCATTAGCAACATAGAGTGGATCTAACCCTAATAATTCACAGCCAGCATGAACTTCTTGACTGACCGCTATCTTATTTTGTGCAACTTCAAAAGACAATTGTGAAGTGTTAGCCAGTTCAACTAGTGCACCCGCCAACCCGCCACGGGTGAGATCACGAAGACAATGTACTGAAATTTCATTTTCAAGTAATTTGTTTACCATTGGCCATAAAGCTGCACAATCGCTTCTTATTGGCGGATTAAAACCAAAATTTTCTCTTTGCGCTAATACAGCTAAGCCATGGCGTCCTACATCACCACTGAGAATGATAGCATCCCCTTTTTGAATCATTTGGGGAGATATCGTTAAATCAGCGGGCGCAATGCCTATCCCTGTGGTGTTAATATAAAGCCCACCGAATGCTGATTTTTCAACAACTTTAGTATCGCCCGCAATAATTTGCACATTATTAGCTAATGCTGATTGACGTATTGCATCAACAACCTGTATCAATGTCGCACTTGGAAGTCCTTCATTTAAAATAAAAGCACAGGTGATATAAATAGGTTTAGCCCCACACATACTAAGATCATTTATCGTACCCGTTATTGCTAATTCACCAATATTTCCTCCCGGGAAAAATAAGGGATGAACAACATAACTATCTGTGGTGATTGCAATTCGATTACTAGGTAATGTTAGTACTGTCCCATCATGTTGTTGCTCTAGTAGCAAATTAGAGAAAGCCGGTCGAAAAATATAGTCTAACAAGTGTTGCGTTAATCGACCACCTGAACCATGCGCCATGGTAATAAAGGGATAATTTTCAATAGGAAAAGCACATTCAAAACTCAATGATTGATTATTCATGATGATTTTCGCAAATATCGATAGTAAGCGCTGCAAGCTCCTTCTGAGGAAACCATTGGCGCACCTAAAGGACTTTCTGGTGTACACTGATTGCCAAACGCTTTACATTCATTTGGTTTTTTTTGCCCTTGTAAAATGAGTCCGCTGATACATAAGGCATTCTCAGAATCTTTTAGCAAAGATGGCATCCCAAAACGTTTTGAGGCATCAAAAGTTGCGTATTTTTGCTTAATGCCTAATCCGCTTTGCGCTATTGTCCCTATTCCCCGCCATGGCATATCAATGATATCAAAAACTTCTTGCAAGATGGCTTGTGCATGCACATTGCCTTGTGAGCGGACGCAACGGTTATATTGATTTTCTACAAATGCGCTTTTGCTCTCTAATTGCTTAACACAAAGATAGATCCCTTGCATGATATCTACCGGTTCAAATCCAGTCACCACAATAGGAACGTGAAAACGTTCACTAATAGGAAAATAAGCTTTGTCTCCCATAATCGTACAGACATGACCTGCCGCTAAAAATCCTTGAACTTGGTTAAGGGGAGATTGCAAAATAAATTCAATAGCCGGTGGTACTAAAACCAAAGAGGATAAAACACTGAAATTTGTTAAATTGAGCAAAGATGCCTGTTTAATTGCCATAGCATGTGCTGGCGCCGTTGTTTCAAAACCAACAGCAAACAAAACAACTTCCATGTTGGGGTTTTGCTGCGCTAATTGTACTGCATCAAGTGGAGAATAAATGATTCTGATATCAGCACCTAGTGCTTTGATACTTAATAAATCGTGTGTGCTGCCAGGGATCCGAAGCATATCACCGAAGGTGGCAAAAATGACATGAGGTAATTGAGCGATATGCGCTGCTTGGTCCAGTATCACTTTTGGCGTAACACACACAGGACAGCCTGGGCCATGAATTAACTCAATGTTATCAGGCAATAAGTCAAAAAGGCCAAATTTTGCAATAGCATGTGTTTGGCCGCCACAAATTTCCATTATTTTCCAATTTCTTGTGGTTATCGATTTGATCTTTTTTTCTAAAGTAGCGACACGAAGTGGGGCGCGATATTCAGCTTGGTATTTCATCATTTTTTTCGCTGTATTGATCTAAAGCATTTA
The DNA here is from genome assembly GCA_050173595.1 of Candidatus Berkiella sp. Lineage (GTDB taxonomy): Bacteria > Pseudomonadota > Gammaproteobacteria > Berkiellales > Berkiellaceae > Berkiella. Next base: position 889 of record JBFXKR010000083.1, on the reverse strand, counting down.
ACAAAGTTTGTGCTGCTTGTTCATCAATAATACTAATAGCAAATCCAACATGTACAATCACATAATCTCCAACTTTAGCCTCTGGCGTATAGGCAAGAGAGATCCTTTTTTGGATGCCGCCAAATTCAACTTGGGCATGCATAAGCAAGCTGTTTGGCTCATCTATTTGTACAATTTTACATGGAATCGCAAGACACATAAAGTTAATATGCTTAATTTAAATCTAAACAATGTAATGCAAAAACCTGACCAACAGATAAGGCGCCATCATTGGATGGCAACTGATTTGCACAGTATACTTGGTAACCTTGTTTAAGCAAGGCACTTGTTGCTAATTCAGATAATAATTTGTTCTGAAAAACACCGCCACTTAAAATAATGCTCTGATAATCAAATCGATTAACAATATGACAGATCACATTCTTGCACCAATGATGAAACTGATTGGCAATATTTGATATTTCAGATTTTTTGGCAAGATCATCAAGTAATAATAGCAACATCGGGCGCCAATCAATTATTAACTTGTTTTTTTCATTTAAAAATTCAACTGGATAAGGTTGTGCTTGTGTCGTTCCTTTAGCAGCAAGTTGCTCTAGATAAAGTGCTGCTTGCCCTTCGAAAGTCATTTTGGGTATTCCTTTTAAAAGACAAGAGATCCCATCAAATAATCTACCCATGCTTGAACAAGCAAAATTTTGAAAATTTGATTTCAAAAGCTGCAAGATGAGCTTTTGTTCATTTTCTGAATAGTGATTTTTAACAGCAAGTGGCGCAAATTCCCACACTTTTTCACCAAAAAGATGATATAGCAAACTGATGGCAATTCGCCGAGGCTCTTTGATAGCAATTTCACCCCCTGGTAATGAAATAGTTTGTAACGTGGCAA
>JBFXKR010000082.1:0-6640 GCA_050173595.1 Candidatus Berkiella sp. | reverse complement strand
GGGAATTTTCCGCTTCCTGCTTTTGCTCTTATCTGCCACTCATTGAGCATTTCAAGCAATGTTGCAAACTCCGCTTGCTTGGGTTGAGTTAAGTCAATTTTGGCCTGCTCTAATCTGTCTATTAAATCTAACAGATCTAAGCTAGGTTGGGCTTCTTCAACATGAGTATCATTGGGTTCATCAATAGCAAGGACTTGCATTTTCTCTTCAAGTTCAGCCATCGGCTGCTGTGCATCTTGCGCAGCTCGCCATTCCCTAGTTTTGCGCCTTAAGGACTCAAGATGTTTTGTAACATCATATTTTTGAACTGCACCATTGGCTTTTTGAGAATCATCAGGATAATGTTTTAATAGATTTTCTCTCATCTGGGCCTTAGATTGCCCCATACGAATGACTTTTTCACCTAGATAATGTACTTCAAAATAAAGTTTATTGCCTCTAGTTAAAGCGGGATCTTTGATTTCATAACACTTTGAATAGGTTAAACTTGCACTGATTTGTGCAAACTTAATCGCATATAACATACATGAATCAAAATCTTTTTGTAGCTTAGCAACACATATTGCAAAAACTGCTTGGCACTTTATTGCTGCAAGTTTAGCATTAAAATGAGATAAAAATTCCTCTTGATTGGAATGTGTTGTCATATCAAATGACATAATCTCTAATCGGTTTTTATGATGATTCCAACTGACATCAACAGTCCAGGCATGACTATTTTTTGAAATATAGATAATAAATTGTGTTCGCGGCATTTCTCCTTTTTTAATGCTCTTCGCAGCTAACAAGAATTTATCCATCACCGTTTGCTCTGATTGTAGTGTTCCCTCATGATCTTTAGCACAAAGCACAACGGCATTAAACTGTTTATTTGAGTTGCTATATTCCTGATTAAGCCTGTTAATATGTGTTAAAGCCTCTTGTGGCAAAATTATGTTTGGTCTGGCTGCTGCTTTGGCTTTTGTGTGCCCTAGATGTGCTTGAATGCTGACATGTTCAAGCGCCATAACATCTGGTTCTGATTCATGTTCAGTAGCGTAGAACTCATAATCAAGTAGCGTTAGTTGCAAAATATTGCATGCGTCAATAATACTATAAGCAGCTATAGCACTTTCATAAGATGGCAACGATGGACCCACCCTAATGAAATCTAAAATAGCCACACTGCATAAAAGACCAACCCATGCAATATGCTTTTTAAATTAATCAGAAAACTATACCGGAATGCTATCCGCTATTTTTTTAATGTTATATTGAAAATATTTTTGTAGATAGTTCACAAAAATATAAAGCGGTCCAATGGATGATTCATCTTTATCTAGATAAAAACGGTTGATAGTTCTTCTTACATTATCAACAACTCTTTTAAATTCTATATCTTGATCTGTGAATACATCTTTTTTGTTCCCATATTTTTGTTGAAGAAAATCTAACCCCTTTAAAGCATTGTTAATAAATAATGGTAGATCATCTATTGTGATTTGATCCTCTTGCGGCTTAAGTGTTAGCTTTTCTTTATGCAAAAACGATTCAAGCGACCCTACTTCTGTTGGATCAGTAGGTTGCGCCCCAACGGCCATTAGCCATCGAACAGCCTCTTTTTGTTGATAGTCTACTGCAAATGCTAATGCGTTTTTGCCAGAAGTTTTACCAGTTGAATGCAAAACTTCCGGATTTAAAATATAAATTGCTTTAAGATTGCCCACGAGACCTTTGCTCGCAGCTTTGCGAAAGGATAACTCATCAGATTTCATAGAAGATATTTTCCTAGCATTCACAGCTTTAGAGACATAATTTCGGCAGAATGTGTTAGTTCGCTGCCTACATATGTCATAAAAAAATACATTCTATAGAGGAAGGATTAAAAATACAAAGTAAATTTAGTAATACTAAATATTGCTTCTAAAATGCAAAATCACATTTTTAATTAATATTTAATTGATTTTTAAGAGGCGAGGTTAATTCCAAAGTGGCTACTTTGTCTTCAAAGAATCCTACAATCCCACTGAGTGTCTTTCTATCATCAGGGTTTTGCTTACACATTTGATCAATCAAAGTTAGCATTTCATCATCTGTAGGGAATTCTTCAAATATTTTGCCTAATGAAAAAATATCTGAGGCTTTGTGAAATTCGCCCGCTTGTGCTTCAGGTGATGCATATATAGGATCTTTATTTGGGGTTTTTAATCTATGAGTTTCATTACCTGACAAAGGAATTGAACATCCAAAATCAATTAAATATATATCAACTTTGTTATCAATGATATTCACAATGAATTGATCGGTTTTAAGATCACCATGGATTACATCTTTCTGGTGTACAGCTAAAAGTGCTTTTGCGCATCCTAATGCAATCTTATCCCAAAGGAGGAATTCTTCATCAGTTAAAACGGATAGATCTTGAGGTAATTCATTTAATAAATCAACTAATTCTCTTCCTTCAAATTTTGGCATTATATAAATAGCACGTTTTTTAGAATATACGTCGAAAGTACCTAAATTACACTTTGGATATTTATCTTCATTAATTAGTTTTTTTTCATTTTCAAATGTAATTTCTACAAACCCAAGCAACAGGCCTAGTCTTTCTAAAACAGTTTTTTCAAATAAACTGATCTCTGAATCAACTCCTTTCAGTTTAGTTTTTTTATCTACAAATACGACTTCTTTCCCAACGCCGCCGGTATATTTTGCAACTGCTTTCACACCAGTCTTTGATAGCAGATCTTTCACTTTAGAGGTAAGTCCTTGTCCAATAACCTCACCGATGGCATAAAGTTCTTTGCCCGAACGAATCACAGATTGGCTAATTTTACCTGATTTTTTCTTAAACCATTTTTCATTCGGATGAGCGTCAAAGAAATGCTCAGCAACTTCCCATAAGTCATTTGTTGGGCCAGTTTCTTTCATGGATATACCTCAAAACTAAATGTGATTGTATTTTGGCCATAGATTTTATCATTTAGTTTCACATGTTACTACCATTTTACTTCTAAATTATGACATTTTATTTACTACAAATCAAAACAGCTTAATTCATATTGTGTTAAGACATTTTAATAGCTACTCATTGAAATAAATTCAGGATAGCTTTTAAAGTTTTAAAAACTCAAAATGATCAATAAACATATAAAAGTTATTGAGAGATCATCCTTTTTTATTTGGCGCTTTTTTTAAGCTAATTACAAGTAACCCCACCACACCAATCATAATGAATAAGATAGGTGACAAATTAAAGAGTATACCTTGAATATATTCTGTTTCGCCTAGATAAATATAATCATAGACATTATTTGGATTGATATAAATTTGAACATGATCTCCCTTTATGTAATCTGCCCAGTGAATCGTATTATCATCAGCAACCCGATACTCCCTAATAAGCGTTGGTTTATACAAATTCTTATTGTATTGAAAAGAAATTGTAATCTTAGATACACCCTTTAAAGGTGATTGAATGATCTCTCTAAAATGAGAGTCTACTTTTGCATCAACTTTTTGATAATGGCTAATTTTGATTGTATTTTCTATATTCTGTTTGCCAACAAAAGAAGCCAATATAACACCCAATAGCAAAAATGAAGTAAATCCAATAATTGACACTATTTTAGCAGATGAATAACTAGTCTCTTTATCAGATTGTGTGCTATCTTTTTGCAAATCAAGTTCTGCTTTACGCGCTCTATACAATTTGCGTATGAAATAATATATAACAGGTACAATAATAGTTAAATAAAGCGCATAGATAAAAGTACTTTTTAAAAGCTCATTTAAATTAAAAATTTCACCAACAAAAAAAACAAAGAAAACGACAACCAGCAAGCCAATAAAAATAACAAAACCTTTTTCAGCATCTTTAGAATTTTGCACCTCATTAGCTTTTTGCTCATCTTGCTGCGCCATAATTGCCGTTATGGCCTCTCTTCGTATGGTTTCTGACATCGTGAGTTCTTTGGTCTTTTCTTTAGGTGTATGTATTATAGGCGTTATTTGAGTGTATTGATTTTGTGGATCTAGCGCCTTAATTCTTTCTTCAATCGGCGGATGGGTTGCAAACCGGTTTTTTTTCATCACTTTCATCGTAGGCCAAAAACACATATGGCTTAAATCATCAGCATTTTTGCTATTTAGATCACCACCCACTTTACTTTGCTGAATTCTCTTTAACGCTAAAATGAGCCCTAGTGGATTACGCGTATATTGTACACTGGCAGCATCAGCTAGACGCTCTCTTTGTCTTGACATTGCAGCCTTAATGACACGACCGAGGAATAACCCGAAATATCCAATAAAAAACAATCCCAACCCTACGAACCAAAAAGCGATTGTTGACTGAGAATTGTTTGAACGGTTTGTTGAATTACTGCTACGCCCCATAATCCTGATAAAGTAGTAACCTGCTTGACCAATGATAAAAAGACCTCCCAAAATTCCCATCATTCTCATATTGATATGCATGTCGCCGTTTAAGATATGACTAAACTCATGTCCTACCACACCTTGGAGTTCATCCCGGGAAAAGGAATCAAGTGCACCTTGCGTAATCACCATAACGGTGTCATCAGGGTTTTTGCCCGCAACAAAGGCATTAATTGAATCCTCCTGTGTCATCACAAATAAACCTGGCACTGGCATGCCTGAAGCAATCGCCATTTCTTCGACGACATTCTTAAATTGCTTTTTTGCTAAATTATCTGGCAAATCATCAATAGGCGTTGCATTCACCATATTTGCGACAGTTACACCACCTTTATTAAGCGTGTACATCTTAAAAATAGTACCGATAAGTATTGTTAATATAACAACAGGGGACACATATAGGCTGACAGTATAAAAAAGAATTTGAAGATCACTAAGCGAAATTTCCTGGCGTGTTAACACTTCGCCTGTGGTATTATTTGCTTGGCTTAAAAATAATATAACGATTGCGCCAACAATTGTGCAATTCACAGCCAAAATAATAAGAACAATGGCAATAACCAAATAAAAGATCAAAAACTTAGATTTTCTTCGCGCTTTTTCCTGCTGCTCAAAAAAATTCATTATTTGTCCTAACTTAAGAATTGTATGTATTTTTGAAGAGACTCCCCATCCTAGTTAGAATCTATAAATAATGACTCCTGTAAGGCAATGAAAGTTCCATATAATAACGGTGTACTAACAACAATGTTTTCCCCCTTTGTCATTGATTTATTTATAGTTAGTTATTACAATGCCACTTCCAAAGTTACCTTATCTGAATAGGGTAACTCATTATATAAAGAGGTTTTAAAATGAAAGAATTATCATTGAACGAAGTTCAGATGGTTAGTGGTGCTAGGATTCGTCCAAGTGAATGGTTATATCCTGCGGCATTCGGAACACTTGCCGGTGTTTCCACTTTCGCAGTAACTGCTTTTTCTGCTCATCCTGTTGGTTTTGCGCTTAGCATTGGAACAGGATTTTTTGTAGGATTAGCGTTTGGTGGTGCTCACGATTTCTTAAGAGAATACGATCTCTAAAGATGTTTTGGGATCTTACAACTTCGTGGAAGATCCCATTTTATATCTAAATTTTTAGTTTCCTAGCTATTTACTAATTTGAACCTTAGTACTACCTTTATCAACAAAATCACTATTTAACCAATATGCATCATCAGTAAACATTCGTACACAACCATGACTAGCATGATAACCTGGTACGACAGGAGAACCATGCATTGCATACCCACCCTTGAAATGCATACAATAAGGCATGGGCGCCCCACCTCTTGGTTTTGGATATTTGCTTGAAACACAACCTTTTCCTTGTTTGCGATAAAAAGTATAGGTTCCAGTAATCGTAGAGTTTCGCTTTCCTCCAGAGATTGGCCCCCATCTTACTAATGAACCATCAGGGTTATAAGCAGCCCAAGCGAGATCGCTTAAATCTACCTTAATAAGCTCTTCTCCAAGTGCAGGGATCTGTTGTGGAAATGGAGCATATCCCATAAATTCTGCTGGTTCGATATCTGTATCTTTTGGTATAGCGATAATCATGCCAGGATGAATTTGTATATTCATTCGATTGATTTTTTTAACAAACAATCGATGCTCTTCATCAGGAAATAATGATTCCCAAGTTTCCCCTTTTTTAACTTTATGGCATTCATAAAGTTCGGACTTACAAAGTGTGCCTGAGAATGCTGCTTGCAAGCTTGGGCTTACCAGCGCCACACTGAATATAATTAAGGTGCTATATATAAGTGAAGTTCTCATATTTGCCTCTTATTTTTTTAGCTGTAACTGTAGGACTCATACAATGGCAAAAGGTTCCCTAAGCTGATGAATTTTGCCAGAATATGTGATGAAAATTATCGTGGTGTTTAGCTATATGCTGAGCCTTAGGCAACTGTGCGTGATTTGAATTTTCTAATCCGTTAAGCTGAAAATCTTGTTTAGGTAACCATCGGTTCATTAAATGAGATCAACTACCGAAGGGATACAATCAACGTGATAGCAATGGATATCCTCGTATTTTCCCTTGTAGGAAGTTTACTCTTAACGTGCTATTACAACGAATATAGCAGCGCGGAACTTTCTCTACGCGTGGCCTGTCTAATTAAAAAGCATAAAATTCCCTTTTAGTAATTAAGGAAGTATTTGAAGTCATAAACTCTATT
>JBFXKR010000081.1:0-6649 GCA_050173595.1 Candidatus Berkiella sp. | reverse complement strand
GCAGTTGCACCAAATAGAGCTCTCCTGATTTTAAGCTCTCCAGTTGAGCAGGACTCCCATCAAGGGAATAAATATTGCGATTGATTTCAAATCCTGTTTGGGGAAGCTTTTTAACGTCAAGTGGTTCACCTTCTAAGCTAAGTGCATAGTATAGTGTATTCGCTCCTGTATTTTTCAGAATAGGATTTTTATTTAATGTACTTGCGCTATATTCAAAAGTTTCAGGCATGATGCCTTCTTTGGCTTGATGATCAATTTCAATTTGATACGGTTTACGTGCTTCTTTTAGCGCATGCGATGCGCTGATTAACCATCCTTTTTCTTGAGTGCTCAACATCATAGATTTTGAACTTTGATCAACCAAAGCCTGCGTTAGGTTCACTAACTGTGGGTGTTGATGTGTGGTTTGCGCCAACATGGTTACCAAAATGGCATCATTGCGCAAGGGTGAGCCAAAGCCGCTATAGTAGGTATCCATTTTGGGTGGCGTTGCATGAATTGCCTTGTCAAACCAAGTGGCGGCCTCAGGCTTGGCATCATAATAGGCAAAAGCCGCCGCGATGAAAGCCATATCATGACGTTGAGTGATCTCTTTTTGATGATTATCAGTAAAGAACCGCAGCTGGCGCAATGTGCCTTGATGTTCTTTTGCTAAAAGATAATGCGCATAAGCGGCGATAGAAATATCTTCTTGGGATGAAATTGAACGATTAATCGCTTCACTTAGCCAACGGTTTAAATTGGCCATTAACGCGTCAGGCACAGGTTTTGCTTTTTGCTTTGCAAGCGATAAGACATCATAAGCATATAAGGTAAGCCAAGGCTCTGTTGGTCCATTTTGTGACCAAAGCGAGAAGGAGCCATCAATTTTTTGCAAAGTGGTTAATTGATTAAAACCTTTTTCCAAAGCGGATTGCTCAGTATTATTCAGCACAGATGCCAATAATTTGCTTGTGGTTTGTTCAAGACAATAATAAGGATATTGTAATAGCTCCTGGACAAGACCTTGTGCACCAATTTCAGGTAAAGATCCAACAGATAATGTCATATGGCTTGTGTTTGCTGAGAAATCATTTAACAGCATCGGGCTTAAGGTGACTGATTGCCCGGCCTCTAACTTATGATATTGATGCAAGCTAATTGCTTGTACTTTGGGCCGAACGGACAAGGACCAGCTGCGCTCTAAACTAAAAGCTTTTGGCCCTTTGATAGTGATTTGATTGTTTTTTATACCATTATCATCAAAGTGCATGCTAATGGGCACTTGAATATCATCCCCATTTTTTAAAGTGCGCTGTTGTTTTTGTACAGTTTTGTCTGCGCGATAGGTTATTTCATAGTTGCCCGTCGGTGCATCTAACACTTTGAGTATTAAGGGTACTGTGGCGCTATCATTAGGTGCTAAAAAGCGAGGTTGTGCTAAATAGACATCGATGGGATCTTGCACAAGTAGGTTGCTTTCGCTACTACCAAGCCCTTGCTCGCTCCAAGCCGTTGCCATCACACGTAGTTTTCCAGTGTATTGCGGCAATGTGAAAGGAATACTAACGGTATCTTTTTCAGAAGCTTGCACAACACCAGAAAACAAGGACACAACTTTAAAAGCACGCGCAGGCAGTTGTGTTAAGGCGCGAGACAAAATAGATTCACCGCCGCCAACTTCAAACGAGCCTGGTTTAACGCCATAGGGGTTAATCAGCAAGCCATAGCTGTCACGTAGTGAATAATTAAGTTTTGTTTGTGCAAAGAAGAAATCATAGGGGCTTGGCGTTGTAAAATCTGTTAATGAAAGCGTTCCTTCATCAACGAGCGCAACAACATATCGCAAGTCTTTAACAGGTTTGCTTGTTTTGAGTGTGATGTTGAGTGTATCGCCAGAGCGCACTTTTTTAGGGTGCTCAATGCTAAAATGAATCTGATGTTTTTGTATTTCTTGTTTGTTTTTAAGCCATGCAACACCAATGGCTCTTTTGGGCATTTGTCCTGAAGCTTCGTCTTGAGGCGCAAAGACAGTGGCAACAAGATATTGCCCGTTCATCGATAATTTTGCATAGGGGATCTCAAGCGTTGTTGGCGCTGTGTCGATGTGCGCAGTATGAATTTTCTCAAACTTGTCACCTGCCCAAGCGAGAAATAACTCACCCTTAAATGGACTTTGGATATGAATTTTTGCTTTATTACCATGAAGCGGTGATTTCTCATCAAAGGCTAAAGACAGCATATCTGGTTTGTCGGGAGCACTGTTTGCAAAGTACCAACCAGATGAGAAGCGATAACTGGAGGCTACCCCAGTTTTCTCATCAAGCACCTCCAAACGATAGGGGCCATATTTTACAGGGACGACAAGGTGCGTGGGGTTGTTGGCCTTAAGCGTAACATCTGATGAGTGGATGACTTTGTCTCTTGTGACAGTATCATATTGCCAATTTGAGCCTTGTCGATACCATATGTAATCATGTTGCTCTTCATATAACGTGTAGCGTAATTTTAGATCTGCTTTTAGCGCACCTGTTTTATCAAGCGCAACGATGTTAAAAGCAGCATTGCTGTTTGAGTTGGCCACATTATCTTTAAATTGTGGTTCAATCCCAATTAAATAAGGTTGATGCCAAAAATCAAGAAGATGAACCACTTTACGCGCCCGTCCTCCGATTTCAAACACATTAATTGAAGTTTCAACTTGCAGCGGATGTGTTGTTTGTTGCTGGCTATCAATTTGTATTTCTACAAGCGCATTACCTTTATCGTCGGTTTTAGCATCAAGTTGTTTAAAACGCAGTGGGGTAAAGCGTTCCTCAACAAGTCCAAAATGATAGTCATTGTACTTGTCAAAGGGGTGTGGATTAATTATCAATTTTGAATCAGCTTGCACTTTTAAGTTATCAGCCATAGGGCCATAATAATACTGTGCTTGCACATCGATAGTAGCGCTTTGTGCAGGTAATAACTGCTTTACCTTTGATGATGTTTTTACTTGTATACGCGGCGGTACGAAATCGTTGACTTCAAAAGTGGTGTGATTAATTTGCGCCGCTTTAGGATCAAGATAAATAGCGACCGTCCAAAGACCCGTTAAGGCTGTGCCATGAATAGGGTAATCATAAAGATAAGCGCCATTGCCTTTATCTTGTAATAGCGTTTGTGCTGCGATAACGCCATCGGGGCGAAACACTTTGAGAGTGAGAGGATGTTCTTTTAAAGCAACGCCTTGATGATCTCTTAACAGCGAAAACAGATGAACTGTTTCTCCAGGGCGGTATATCCCACGTTCTGTAAAGATAAAGCCTTCAATGTCATTATTGGCAAGCTTTCCTTCATCGCCTCGATCGCTTAAGTTAAAAGCTTCATTTCGAAGATTAAGCGCAGTAAATTCTTTGCCAAGATGGGCAGCCGTGATATAAGCAGGCGAATTGCCACCTTTGCCATTAATCAGTTTTTCGTTTATAAGCACACTTCCATCGCGATTGGTTTTAACCTTTGCAAGCTCGCGGTTATTTCTAGCTATTAATGTGATTTGTACATCGGCTAGTGGCTTTGCGCTATGTAAGGAGCGGGCATAAATGTGTAATCCATCATTACCCTGATAAGTACTTAAACCGATGTCACTGATGACTAGGGCTTGAGATGCAAATTCATTTTCCCCGTAGCCATTATCTCCAATACTTGCTTGCACAACATACACACCAGGTGAGAGTTTTTTACCAATCATTTGATCAATAGGTAATCCTGAAAGTATGGTTTTGTCAGTTTGAGTGCCAAAACGGTAAGTGCCTTCGAAGATAAGCTCACCTAACTCTTCTTCTAAATTATAAGCTTCCCATCTTTGTATGCTATTTGAAAACCAATTGGCTTGAACACTTTGTATGTTTCGTTCGGGTATATGAATAATTTTGACATTTACCTTCGAAACATTCACAGCTGTTAAAGGAATAAGTTGAGGCGCTGTACTTGGGAGGATATAGCCCTTTTCACGAAAGGAGATAGAGGCTTTGCGATGAGGTACAAATAAAGGTAGCGTTTGTTCTTCTTGCAACGCTATTTCATTTTCACCTTTTAAGCCCTTGAGAAAAGTAAGCTGGTAGTTTTGACCAAAGCTAAGACCTTCTATGCACAATTGATTGCCTCTGGCAATCACGCTGACATCCTTAACCTTTGGATTAATCTGAACAAAATTTTCATACTGCAACTGCCTTGATTTAGACAGTGGTTTGGTCCATAAAATACAGGCGCTGGCGATATCTGTTCGTGAAGGTAATTCTAATGAATAGGGAGCAAATTCGCTGGGGTAATCTTTGGTAATTGTTTGGATCTGATTTTCAATTTCAGCCAAGTTTGTGTCTTTGAGTGCGTTTTCTTTTAACTGCGCGAAGGCAAGTCGTGAGCTAGATGCAAGCAATTCAACTGCTTTTGCATCTAAAGGGTTTTTTGCATTATTGTATGCTTTTACTAAAGCGGCTTCTAAAGCTTCATCATAATTTTGGTAAGTATCATATTGTTGCAACTGAATTAACGATTTGCAAAACATAAACCATGCAGGGAAATCATTTTCATTATCTGCCAGTACGCGTTGAAATGCATATCGGGCGCCATACCAATCTTGGCTATCATAAGCTTGTTTCGCAGTAACTTTTCTTTCTAATTTTTCAAGTTTCGTGCTAGAACCAGATTGCTGGCTTTTAATTTGCTTTTGATAAAAATCATTGGCTTTCGCAATGCGCTCACTTGATGAAAGCGTGTGGCTGCGCTCATCAGCAAAACAGACAGTTTGTACAAACAATAAAAAGACGAATGCAATTTTAAAGCACAAGTGATTACGCATGGGGATATATCTCGAGTTAAAAGATGTGCATTTTTTAACATATTCGATTTTAAAAACCTAGCAAAGCTCAGCGATTTAACAAAAAATTTGTCTTTAAGGAAAATACGCGTGATTGGAGGTATAATATTGCTTTATAAAATATTTCGCTAGCAAATTAACTTATATGCTTGTTCAACCAGAACTGATAGCCCTAAAATCAAATGAGTTCTCAATCATTGAGCCCTTAGCCTTGTACTATGAATATGATATGTCCCGTTATTGTGGGCGCTTGCCAGGCTGGGAGTTTCCAGTTTCGGGTAATTACCTTTCAAAAAGCCTGATTCAAAATTTAAAAAGCTATTTTAGTGAAAAAAATCGATATCCCTTTCTTATTCGAGTTGATGAACATCCGGCCGGCTTTGTGATGGTGAATACCATTGGCACAACGGCACATGTGCAGTGGAATATGGGAGAGTTTTTTGTGCTAGCGCCTTATCAGCGATGTAAAATTGGCCAAACCATCGCTAAGGCAGTTTTTGAGCGCTTTATGGGTGAGTGGGAAGTCGCTGTAATCCCTCAAAATACAGGCGCCTTGCATTTTTGGAAAGGTGTTATTCACCAATTTACCAATGCTAAATTTTCGCAAGAGAAGAAATTACTCACCAAACCAGAAAATCATCAAATGATTATTTTTTCATTTGAATCAAAGGAGATTAAATGAAGATTTCTGTCATTGGCGCAGGTGCGCTAGGAAAAACCTATGGTGGATTACTGAGCTTTAATAATGAAGTACATTTTTTAGTACGTTCTGATTATTTGGCAATGAAGCGCGATGGCTTTACTTTACATTTTGCGCAAAAAGAGAAAAATCTTGAAATTAATACGGATTTCATTCATGAGTCTCCCCATTCCTTAGTGCCATCTGATCTGATAATTATCTCTTTGAAAACCACAGAAAATAAAGCCTTACCAAAACTTTTAAAACATTGTCTAAAGTCTGACAGTTTGATTTTGATTATTCAAAATGGGATTGGTAATGAAGAATGGGTTTCCCAAATTGCACCAAACAATGAGATTGTTTGTGGTATTTCAAGTATGGGAGCTTATCGTGAAGGTAAAACTTTAGTTCAGATCCCAATCATTGGCGAGCTTAAACTAGCAAACTTTAACTCAGAAAATGGATGCGATAAAATCCAAGCTTTATTTGAAAAAGCGCCAATCATCATTCCAACAAAAATATTTTCATCTTACAAAGAAATCAGATGGAAAAAACTGTTATGGAATGTGCCATTTTCTTCGCTGTCAATTATCTATAAACAGGATGCTTGTACATTGGCAACCAAATCTCCCTATGTCAGTATTGTTCAAACAGTAATGCACGAAATTATTGAAGTCGCTCATACCCAAGGCATCACAATAACACAGGACGATGTGAGTAAAATGTTGGCGCTAACCAGTGGTTTTAAGGATTACTATCCAAGCATGTTCCGAGATTATTTTGATGGTAAACCGATTGAGAAAGAATATATCATCGATAATGTGCTCAATATTGCCAAAGCACATCATATCCACACCCCGATGTTAAACATGATTTCATCTCATTTAGCACACGTATTGCCTCATGGGAAAAGGTAACCGAAGGGTTTAGTCGTTGCTTCATAATAGAGGTAACCAAAGATACCTAAAGATGGATCTTTTTCTTTCTGAAAAAATGATAAAAAACCATCAGTAAGGCGTGAACCTCTACTGAAATAATAATTAATACCCATTATATTCGTTGCCTCACATTAGTGGTAACTTTTATAAGTTTAAATATTTCTTTTAGCTTTCTCTCAATCTCTTGTTTAAGTG
>JBFXKR010000080.1:0-6681 GCA_050173595.1 Candidatus Berkiella sp. | reverse complement strand
AGTTGGAGAGATTAGGTGTCTGACCCTGTTTTTCGCCTGTCTATGGATTTCCTATTGATCTTTTTGACTCATCTTTTACGGCTGAATTGCTTATTGCTTGAGCAATTTTACTTCTTTTCTTTTGCAAACGATCTTGATGCTCCATAATCGCTTCATAGCAGAATTCAAAGCTAGGAACGTTTTGTGATCCTTTCATCGTTTGTGTAAGAGATGCTTTAGTTTTTTCATCAATAATTGCGCCATTTTCTAATAAAAATCTAACTGCATTTTTATGTCCGCTTTCAGCTGCCGCTAAAATAGGGGGGTGCTTTCTACTATTTTGGGCATTAATATCAAGCTTTCGGTTGACTAATTCTGACAGTATTTCTGTATTTCCAGACTTCGCAGCATAATGTAACAATGTGTTATTATTTTTGTCTTTCAATGTCGAGTCAGCGCCATTGGCGAGCAGTTTTTCTACTACCGAGAAATCACCCAGCTCACAAGCATACATGAGTAATGTTTTGCCATTATTACTTCTCCAATCGGCATCTGGTGGTGTTTCACTTAATTTTTGATTAACCCATGTTTCTAAAATCAAAATTTTAGCTTGATTACTATTAGTTTCTATATCCATCAATTCCGGACCAATTTTTGCGCCATATTTTATCAATAACGCTAAAATTGTGGCATTGCCATTTTTAATCGCGTCAGTGATGGGGGCTAGGCCACGACTTCTTACATTCGGATTGGCCCCATTCTTTAATAACTCATATACTAAAGACTCGTTGTTCATGGCACAGGCATGCATTAAAATTGTTTCATGACTTGCATTAGGTTTATCCAGTTCATTGCTTTTTTTAGCAAGTTGGAACCATACTTGTAATAACAGTTCTTGAATTTTTTGTTTGTTTTTTACTCGCTCATCAGTAGGATTTTTAAGTCTAAATTCCTTAGTTGCTGCGAAGGCTCCCGATACATCCTCAACATTTAAATCACGTTTTGTTAGTTCATTCAGCAAAAAAATCACTAGGGTAGGATTATGCTCATATGCTGCTGTTTCTAATGGTGACTTATTATCATTTTTAGCTCTTATGTTAACGCCGTGTTCTAACAAAAATTTTATCACAGCAATATTGTTATTCATTGCTGCAAATGCCATTGGGTTCATATAAGAAACCATGTCAAGCTCCGCATGGTTTTTTAGAAGCAATTCTGCTACTGCAAATGAACCTGCTTTAACGGCAATATTTAGTGGTTTTTCATTAGTACTTAGATTAACATTTGCACCTTTCTCAATTAGTTCTTCAGCTAAAAGATTATCATCATATTCACATGCCATCCCTAAAAGGGTTCTATATGGGGTTACTTTTGCGTTAATATCATTTTGATCTTTTAAAATACAATGTTTCGTTAATAAATGGTTTATGGCTTTTTTTGTCGCTTTGTTTAAATTAGCTGAGTTTAAAGTCGTAAATGCATTATTCTCTAGCTTAGGGTAATTCAACAAAGGATTAGCGCCATTTCTAAGCAGTTTTTCAATATCATCAACTTTTCCAGCTGCTACTGCTAACATGAGGGCAGAATTGCCAGCGACATCCACATTATCAACCTCAGTTGGGTTATCAATAGCTTTTTGTATAAAATCTTTTGTTAATAAATATAAAATCTCGGGTTTGTCTTTTGCGATGCCTACATGCGAGTCATCATGCGAACTGCCATGTCTCTTGTATAAATCTAGCTGATATTGCATTAAAGTCGAAATGAATTCACTTTTACCTGCTTTAATTGCTAAATTCATAAGGTTCTTACTTTCAACATAAGACTTGCGTTCTTTAGGATCAATTAAATTAAGAAAAGCGATTAAATTATCATTATTACCACGTTCAATAAGATAGTTATAGATTGTTATGTCATCGTATTCCTTTCTTTTATCCTCGTCGAGATTTAAATAGGCAGTAAAAGCTTCATTAAAATTGGTATCAAATTGGAAATATAACGGTAATTCAGGTTTATTAACTGCTTTTTGGTATAGGGAGTCACGATAGTTGTCATAATCATTAGGTACAGATGGGTGAGAGACTTTTTTTCCTTCAATAACATTAGAAGCACTGCCACCCATGCCTAGCCTCACTTCAGGCACATTGTGATTTGAGGTTAAGGTTTCAGCAAGCGCATTAAACATTTGAACTATTTTTACTTGATTGCTTTTTACGGCTAAGATATTGGCTTGAGATTCAATAGAGTCAAGCACGATGTTGCCATCTTGCGCTCTCCATGCCCATGACTCGGCAATAATATCACCTGGTTTAATTTTTTTAGTATCTCTATCTTTCGGTGGTTTTCCCGCGCAAAGCACATAAAAGCCGCCGTTTTCACTTCTAAAGCCATGATGTGCGGTACTGCTACCTAATTTACCGGTTGACTGACAACAGCCGGTAATATGGCCTAAAATTGGCCCTTTGGGATCGTCCATGCTTAATTTTATAAGATAACATTCACCTAGTCCCAATTCTTTGCCATTAATAACAATAGGTGGTATTTGTGCATCACTATTTTTCACTTGTGGCTTCATCAACAAATAGTTTTCGAATATCGCTTCAGGAATATCATATCTATAAAATAAACGTGCGGCTAAAGGATCTTTTGCCGCATGTTGATAATGAACTTGTGGTACAAGTTGAGTTAATTCATCAAAAGGGATATCTGATAATAGCCGATATTCATCTATTTTCTTTTCTAATCTCATTTTTTCTTTATTTTTTAATTGTTGTTCTTTTTTTATGCGATTAATTTCTTTGCTCAAAGCTTCTGGAAGTGGTAGCTTTTTTATACGGTATTCTTTGGCTTGTGCATTAAGCTTTTGTAATTCATCCTCAAGTGATTTGGCTTCTTTAGCCAATTTTTCAATGGCTTCGCGTGTTTGCTCAACATCAGGCGGTAATTGAAGTTGTGCCAAGCCTTTGTCTTGTAAATATTTTTGTATTCTTGGGGCATATTTCAAAAGCTTGCTTTCACTAAATGAGGGATCGAGCAAGTGTTTGCTAATAATTTTTCGCCATTGAGCCACATCCCATTGATTATTTTCAGGCAAATCGAATTGGCAAGCTTGTTCTAACCAGATCAAGGATCCTGAATGTTTCTTTTGAGACTCGCTTAAGTATTGAAGGGCTATATCTGCATCGCCAAAAGCCACAGCTAGTTTATAAGCTTTTAAATCAGGCACACTAGTGCCTTGAGTTTTTTCTGCAAGTTTCATGTAAATAAGTAGTTTTGCATATTCTTTTTCATCAAAACCATGATGACTTATTTGATGAGAAGTGACTTCGTAATTTTTTTTAAGAGCATCAAATAGCGAGTTGGGCGCATATTCCCCTAAACTGAGCTTAATTATTTCTTGCACAGTTTTGTCGTCAAACTGTGTTTCTGGAAATTGAGTGCGGATAAAATCTCGTGTTAGTTCAATAAGTTCCGGAATTTCTTTGTTATCCTGAATAAAGCGAGTAATGTCATTAATAAGGTTCGGATAAGCCATTTTTTGAACCTCCAAAAGCAGAGCTTTTTTTTTTAGACAGTAGAAACTAAGAAAAGTTTCGTATCCCTTCGGTAATGTGCCGGACAGTTAGAAATGTTCAATTTGGCGAAATGGATGGTGTCAGACCCCTCAGTTGCCTGGATTAGGTGTCTGACCCCATGGGATTTTAGGATTTACGAATGTTTTGGAGCACTATATTTTTCAGCAATTAAAGCGTTTTCATCTCGCGGTGCAAGTGGGGGTAAAACATCTTTAAAGGCTGAGAAATAAGGTACTAAATCAGGATAATCGTTTCCTTTTGGTTCAGTATTCTCAGGAATAAATCCGTCTTCAGGAAAGAGCATTGGATATTGTAAATTTCCCGATTCCGGTAAATCTGGAATAATTCCGGGTTGAGGCAAGAGCTGTGAATATTGTAAAGCTCTCAACCGATGAACTAATGGTTTCTCAGAAGGTACTTGTGGTGCTTGTTGAAAATCAACTTCTGATTGCGTCATGAGTGGTGCTAAAGGTATAGCGGGCTGTAGATATTCTAAATTCTCATTACGCAGTGTAAGAAGCGGTGCAGTCGGATTAAATTCTGGAAAATCTGGCATGCCAAGTCCGTTATATAGTTGAGCAATATACTCTTTGTTTCGACCATATCTGTTCAACACGCCAGCATCAATAAGGTTTGCAACTTTATCTAAATAATCGTTACATAATTCACCGAAGGCAGTTGTTGTTAACCATTTTTCAATTTCCTTATTACATTCAGTTTTAAGCGTGCGTAACAATGCAAGAGCCGTCCAGGGATCTAAACGAGGATTAATTGCCCTATCAGATCTGGAAATTTTATTAAAACCCATTTTTAGCATGTCGATAAACAAACTGTCCAACTTTGTGACTTCATTGCCAGCTGCGACGTATTCGTTATAATGCTGTAGTAATGTTTCTATTGAAACGGTCGAAAAATGTTTGCGCATTCCAAAGGAATCATTAAAATCAAAGTTTGCAGTACCAGAAGGTCTCACTGGCTCGTTTGCTTGTAGTTCCATGCCATTTAAAATAGCGGTTACCATATCTTGCTGTGTAAATTCTTTATTGAAATCAGCTTTACGACTGCGAATGTTAATTTGCAGTTTGTCACCATAAGCTGTTCTAAATGCCTGAAGTGCACGGCCTGCTAAAGCAGCGGACTCTTGTGGTGGCCACTTAAAAATGCCCGCGCCTAACAGCGGGCAATCTAAAGCTTTTGTCTCATCTGTTTGATGAAGATGCGCAAATTCAAAAGCGTGATAATACGCATTAAACATTTTTTGTTTAGCGTCATCTGTTGCTTTTCCATTTGTTTGATTTTCTTTTTTTCTTAAATCAGGAACTGAGGTATGAACGATATCAATTCCAGCGGTGCTGGTGAATCGCACTTCACCATTTGGACATACAAAACCATTTTTGGCTTCTATTTTATGGATATCATTTTCGTATAAATCAAGTTTGCCTATTCCTTTAAAATACGCCTTGATAGCGCCTGATACGCCACCTTTGCCGTCCATTGTTTCAGCGTTAGCAGGATCTACAATCATTTTGCCTTCAAGATTCTCGACCATGTTTCCTATGTCAATCTTAGTATTATTTGGCAATTGAATTTGAATTTCTTGCTCTTCGTTTACGACAGGGTTATTGGCATTTTTCCTGGATAATTTACTTTTGAAAGCTTTTAATGAAGAATTAATTGGCATTGGTCGTACTCCTAAGAGAAATATTATTTACAGCTTCAAAGCATAATGACAAGAAAAATGATAAATCTATCACATTAACATTATGCTCAAGTGATAGATCCGTTTATCAATTAAACTAGGCGGGCTTTTCAAGCCAGCTCTTCATTAAATATTTCCTTATCGAGAAGACCCATCACATATTGATGAAAAGCTTATCATTGGAGATTATGTTTGTCATATGAAATATGACATTCTCTTATGAGTGGTAGTAGGCGTCCGATAACCTGCGCTGTTAAACCATCAACGTCTATTTTGCCATTATTTGGCACATTGATTTAAGATAGTGATAAATGGATGGTGTCAGACCCCTCAGTTGGAGAGATTAGGGGTCTGACACCGTGAGTTCAGCTAAATTCCCGTATAACTGCTGCGCTTGCTATCTGTTAATTGATCTTGAGGTTTTGTTGGGGCAATTTCTTCCTTTTTGCGTTCTTCAGTTTCTTTTACTTTCGCCCCATCAAAGGCGGGATGATAGGGCTTTTGTACACTTTGCGAAGGTTTCGGTATTGCACTTGCTAGGGCTTCTTTAGAAAGATTTCCTTTATCCATGATATATAGCTTTATCATTTTTGCAGGTGTCACATCAAAGGCGGGATTAAATACTTGCGCATCTTTGGGTGCCCATTCAATTTTGCCCATTGCACCTTTTACTTCATGAGGGGATCTCTCTTCAATAGGGATCTGTTCCCCTGTTTTACATGCTGGATCTAAGGTCGTATAAGGCGCAACTACGTAAAAAGGGACATCATGAAACTGCGAAATACAAGCTAAATTATAAGTACCAATCTTATTAGCGGTATCGCCATTCGCTGCAATCCTATCTGCACCAACCAGTACAGCAGAAACTTTTCCATCTCGCATTAAGGTGGCAGCCATGTTATCGCAAATTAAAGTATAAGGGATCTTTGCCTTTTCCAACTCCCATGCTGTTAACCGCCCCCCTTGCAATAAAGGCCTGGTCTCGTTGACATAAACATGGTTTATATTTCCTTCTTTATAGGCTTGCTTAATTACGCCTAAGGCAGTACCAACGCCCACAGTTGCTAAGCCACCGGTATTACAATATGTCATGACACTCGAGCCAGGTTTTATCAATTTAGAGCCGTGCTCTGCCATTTTGGAGCAAAGCGCTACATCTTCTTCAAAAATAGCTTGCGCTTCATTTGTTATGCTAAAGGTCAGATCAGCGGTTATTTTTGCTAATACTCTATCGACACAATATTTTAAATTAACTGCTGTTGGACGTGCTTGGATTAACTTTTCGCCTGCTGCTTTTAGGTCGCTTTCAGTAGCACCTTGAGTGGCTAGCTGAGCAAGGGCTAATGCCGCGGCTACACCTATTAACGGTGCTCCTCTTACCTTGAGGGCTTTGATGATATTAAACATATCGTCGATGGTTTTACTTTC
>JBFXKR010000079.1:0-6687 GCA_050173595.1 Candidatus Berkiella sp. | reverse complement strand
GCCTTGGTTGATGAATTTTATGAACGTCATGTGACACTCATTCTTAGCGCACAAGTGGCACTCTCGCAATTATATCAAGGAAAGCGCCATGCGTTTGAGTTTCAAAGAACAATAAGTAGGTTAACTGAGATGCAGTCTGTTGAATATGTCGCTAAACCCCATCTCACTTAATTTTGTGTTTGCTGTATTAACTTCTTTAAAGTAAGTTGGCTTTGTTTTTTTTGTGGAAGTAGTAGGGAATAAAATGCGTGAATTGTTAATTGAAGAGCTAAGTTATGTTTCAGGTGGTACATCCTTGGAAAATATGAGCGGTTGGGATATGTTTTGGACAAGTTATGCTGGCGCTGCAGGTGTTTCTGCGGGCGTTGTTAGCGGACCTTTTCTCGCTGTTGGAGCGGGTGTTGGTGCTGCGCTTTATTATCTGATTTATACGCCGCTTTATTATATTGCCTATGCCGGCTATGTAGTTGCCAGTAGCATTGCTAGTGGGATCTATCAAGGTGGTGCGGCTGTTAAGTCAATGCTTGCTGGATAATTTCATCCAAGGCAGGGGGGGCAAAAATCTCATCTGTCTTTGCCAAACGCTTGGGATGATAAGTAAAAGGGGGGTTAATGACATGCTCCCTTTTACTTGTAAATGCGAATAATTATCATTAATATTGCCAGTATATTCAGACATTAAGGAATACTTGTTTGCTAACTTTAGATGCCATACCCAGCGGTAAACAAGTTCGCATGAAAGGGTTTCAACAATCAGCTAAAGGATATCGGCACAAATTGTTAGCCATGGGTCTAACGCCTGGTGTGGCCGTAACCGTTGTTCGGGTAGCGCCTTTAGGCGATCCCATTCAGATCCAGTTGCGAGGCTATACCCTCAGTTTGCGTAAAAAAGAGTGTCAACAAATAGAAGTTGAATATTAATGGCAAGTTTAGCCAAAAAAAACCCCCAAGATCCGCACTTGCAAATTGCATTGGTTGGGAATCCTAATTGTGGCAAAACCACATTGTTTAATTCATTAACCGGATCAACACAACGTGTCGGCAATTGGTCTGGTGTTACCATTGAAAGTAAATCAGGCTATTTTGAGCATCATCGAGGACATGTTGAAGTTATCGATTTGCCAGGGACTTATACCTTAACACGCTCAAGCGTGGAGTGTCCTCAAGATGAAACTTTAACCGCCGCCTTTTTGCTCTCGCAAGACTGTCAAATTATTTTGAATGTTGTTGATGCGATTAATCTAGAGCGGAATTTATACCTCACGCTGCAATTGCTTGAGCAGCAATTGCCAGTTGTTATTGCATTGAATCGTATGGACTTGGTGGAAAAATCGGGTAATCAATTAAACATTGATTATCTTGCAAACAGTCTTGGATGCAAGATTGTCCCTATCATTGCAAGAAATGGTATTGGTGTTGAGGGTTTAAAAGAGATTGTTTCTTCACAAAAGCACTTTGAAGGATGTCTCATTCCTTATCAAGCTGAAATAGAAGAGCAGATAAAGGTTCTTGAGCAGGCAACCTTGGCAAAGCGTTATCAAGTCGTTCGCTGGTTAGAAGGGGAGCCTTGCGATAATCCTTTGGTTGGTGCAGCACAGGCAAGCATTTTAGAGCAAACAGGCCTTGATGCCGATATTCTGATTGCGAGTGCGCGATATCAGTTTATTGATAAAATTGTAGGCGAATCTCGCAAAGCAAGTAATTTACAAAATAAACAGCCCTCGCAGATAAGCCGTCAGCTTGATCGTATTGCTTGCCATCGTATTTTGGGGATCCCCTTTTTTCTAGGGGTGATGTATGCGCTATTTTTCTTTGCTATCAATATTGGCGGTGCCTTTCAAGATTTTTTTGAGCTAAGTGCAGATGCTTTTTTTGTGCAAGGATTTGCTACCTTGTTGCCTGAGGATGCGCCAAATTGGCTTGTGGCATTATTGGTATTAGGAGTTGGTAAAGGTATAAGTACTATTCTCACGTTTGTTCCTGTCATTGGTGCTATGTTTTTGGCGCTCGCCTTCTTAGAAGACTGTGGATACATGTCAAGAGCAGCATTTGTCATAGATAGACTGATGCGTGCCATTGGATTACCGGGAAAATCCTTTGTACCTATGATTGTAGGGTTTGGTTGTAATGTGCCTGCCATCATGGGGATGCGAACACTTGAAAATAAGCGCGATCGTATTTTAGCTGTGATGATGAGTCCTTTTATGTCTTGTGGTGCAAGACTTGCTATTTTCACGGTCTTTGTGGCGGCATTTTTTCCAAGTGGTGGGCAAAATATTGTGTTTTTGCTCTATGTGATTGGTATTTGCATGGCAGTGTTAACGGGGCTTTTACTTAAAAAGACCTTGCTCAAAGGAGAGGTTGCGCCGCTGATCCTTGAGATGCCGCCCTATCAATGGCCACATTGGCAGTCATTGTGGTTCCATTGTTGGCATCGTTTACGTCGTTTTGTGATTAATGCAGGTAAGTTAATTTTGCCGGTATGTATTTTGATTGGCGCGCTAAACAATATTAGTACTCAAGGTGTTTGGCTAAAAGAACCTAATCAAACCTCTTTATTAGCAAGCCTAGGCAAGAAAATGGTGCCCATTTTTGAGCCTTTAGGCGTTGAAGAGGATAATTGGCCTGCCGCAGTAGGTTTGCTCACTGGTATTTTGGCAAAAGAAGTTGTGATAGGGACTTTAAATTCTTTATACATGCCCACAGAAGAAGAGCCTCATCAGGCGTTTCATTTAAGCCTTTGCTTGAAAGAAGCGCTCATGACAATTCCTGCCAATTTTGCACAATTGTCCAACGCATGGTCAAACCCCGTACTGGCAAGCTCAGCGCCAGAGCCGTTAAGCTCGCACGTCTATGGTGAAATGGTTCGTCGATTTAATGGCCAAGCAAATGCTTTTGCTTATTTACTGTTTGTGCTGTTGTATTTTCCGTGCGTTTCAGCGACAGCCGCGATGGCAAGAGAAGTTCAAAAGGGTTGGACACTATTTTCTGTTTGTTGGACGACAGGGTTAGCATATGCCTTGGCGGTAGTTTATTACCAATGCGCTACCTTTGGTGATCATCCATTGTCTTCTACGATATGGGTGAGCATTTGGGTAGGGATTGGCATTGGTACGGTAATGGGGATCCGCTATTATGCGCGCAGTTTTATACCTAAATATTTCCCAACGCCGATTGTTTTAAGAACATAAAAAAAGGGGGCAAAGCCCCCTTTTTTTATGCACTGCAATGTGGCAATTAAGCGGCCATTGCTTTTAACTGCTTCAAAGGACGAATTTTAACACGACGGCTAGCTGGTTTAGCTTTGAACATCATGGTTTCGCCAGTGAAAGGATTAACGCCTTGACGTGCTTTGGTGGCTGGTTTCTTAACTACTTGAATTTTGAACATGCCAGGCCATGAGAACACTTCTGGGCCAGATTTTTGTAAATGTGCATCAATGATATTGCCAATGGTTTCCATCATGGCAACAACATCTTTTCTAGCAACGCCGGTACGTTCAACAATTTCAGCAACTAATTGTGATTTGCTGAAAGGTTTACGACCAACTGAAACAGGACCCGATGATTTTTTCGCTGCTTTTGGCTTAGCTGTGCGTTTAGCTGTTGCACGCTTTACTGCACCGCGCTTAGCTTTTGTAGCTACTTTGCGAGCTGGTTTCTTTGCTACTTTTGCCTTTTTTGCCTTCTTCTTAGCCATTCTCAGTACTCTCCTTAGTCACACTTAATAAAAGACTTCGTTTACCTTGATGAGGTCATATTCTCATTATCAATACGTATTGGCAAACTTCAACTCATAGTTACAGTAAAAATAATTGCTAGAACTATTTAACCGTATAAAGATAACACACTTTGTGGCAAATGGTAGCCCTGTCCCTAAAATCCTAATGATTGAGCAACTAACACGATAGGGTGGATAACAGCTACCTTCGGGTTAATTCTTTGTGCTTGCTGTAAAAGATGTAGCGCACAGCCTATATTAGATGTTGCTATCAGATTAACTTGGTTGGTTTCTAGATCTTTTAGCAATTGCTGGGCTAATTTTTGTGCTATTTGAGGCTGCTCGAGCATATAGGTGCCTGCTGCGCCACAGCAGTTGGAAGAGGATAAAGGTTGCCAAGATAAACCAGGAATTTTTGAAAGCAAGCTTTGCGGTGCACTCTCGCTTTTCAATACATTTCGTCTTGTGCAGGGTGTATGCAAAACAACCTGTTTTTGTATTGGGGCGAGTGATAGTGATGATGGCCAGGGACTTTGTTGAACAAAAGTAAGAATATCAATTACTTTGCTGCTAAACAGGGAAAAATTTTCATCGTTTAAATTAGGCGCAAAACTAAAATGTTTGGCATATTCTTGCAAGACAGACGTACATCCCGTTGCCGTGCTAACAATAAAATCGACTGGTTGCTGTAAAAATGCAGCCACATTTTCTTTGGCAAGACGATGTGATGTTTGTAAATCTCCGGCATGACTATGCATAGCACCACAGCAGGTCTGATTCACTGGAATGTGCACATCCATCCCTAGATGACGTAATACATAAATACTGGCTTTTAGGGTTTCTTGTTCACATAAAGAGCCTAAACAGCCGGTAAATAACATGACGCTTGCACGTTTTTCTCCAATGGCGGGATAAAACGGAGATAAATCGAGCGGTTTGGGTACATCTTTCAAACGGCTTTCTAGATCTGAAATGCCAAGTAGCTTAGTAATTTTTAAGGTCCGGGCCACAGTCCTTAAGCCAGAAATTTGGGTAAGCCACAACAGCCATTGAAAAGCACGGTTAGGAGTACGTCTGATGAGTAGCCAACTTAAAAATCGGGTGCTTAAGCGTGGCGCTGTTAATTGACCTTTTGAAGGTAGCTCAGGTAACAATGCGCGCCCTAGTGTCAGCAGATCGCCATATTCAACATGGGCAGGGCAAACACGCTCACATGCGCGGCAACCAAGACACTTATCAAGATGAGATTTGGCTTTTTGCGTCAGCGGCAATTTTTGCTGACTCAGTGCTTGAAATAGTGCGATGCGGCCCCGTGGAGATTCATTTTCATCCTTGGTTAACTCGTAGGTAGGACAATGCGGTAGGCATAGCGCACACTTAACACATTGACTAGCTAATTTGTCGACAAGCTTTGCATGTTCTTGTTCTGGAATAAGTGATGTCATCGCAATTGAAACGTGAATTAGAAAGTGTCATGTTGTTTAATATATCAGAAAATTTTATTAAGCGTTGGCACTTCGCTAAAACTTTAAGGAACGCAAGAATTTATGCCTTATTATCAATTTCACTTGTTTTTTTGTAACAATCTTCGAGCCAGTGGTAAGCGTTGTTGTGGCGCAAGCGGCGCAAATGAATTAAGGGACTATGCCAAGAAACGCTTAAAACAGCTAGGCTTGCACCAGGTGGGAAAGTGCCGAGCAAATACTTGCAGTTGTCTTGATCGTTGTCAGCAAGGTCCTGTGTTAGTCATATATCCGGAAGGAGTGTGGTATCATTACGAATCAACGCAGGATATCGATGAAATTATTGAACAGCACGTTCAAAAAGGTCAAAAAGTGACCAGATTATTGCTTGCTAGCACCCCATCTGAGCATAGTTGAGAAATACACCCTTTCTTTTAGCTATGCGCTTTTGTATAATTCGCCAACTTTGTGATTCTATTATCCCTCTTTTGGAGATTTGGTTGTATGAGAACCTATGTCGCGAAACCGCAAGACATTAAACGCGATTGGTTTATTGTAGATGCTAAGACTATGACTATTGGTCGCTTGGCCTCACGCGTTGCTTCTATTCTGCGCGGTAAGCACAAAACCACCTTTACCCCACACGAAGATACGGGAGATGTCGTGGTTATTATCAACGCAGCTCAAGTACAATCAACGGGTAAAAAGGAAAAAACAAAGATTTATCACCACCACACAGGTTATATTGGCGGGATTAAGTCAGTTCCCTTGGAAAAAATCAGAGAAAAGAATCCCGAGCGCATTCTTCAGTTAGCTATTAAACGTATGCTTCCGAAAGGGCCTTTAGGAAGAAGAATGTTTAAAAAGTTGTGGGTTTATGGGGGCGCAGAACATCCTCATCAAGCACAACAACCTAAAGAATTATCCTTTACTTAAATAAAATAGAGAATTGGTAAAAACGAATGGCAACAGCACAACAGCATTATGGAACAGGTCGTCGCAAAACATGCCAAGCGCGTGTTTATCTAAAGCGCGGTAGTGGCAAGATTACGATTAATGATCGTACCTTGGAAGAATACTTTGGCGGCCGTATGGCAGCGCATATGATCGTAAGACAACCACTGGTGTTACTAGGGTTGGAATCTAAGTTTGACGTGAATGTAAACGTCAGAGGCAGCGGTCCTATGGGACAAGCTGGCGCTATTCGTCATGGTATTACTCGTGCCTTATTAGAATACGATGAAGATGGTGTTGTATCAGGTGGCACAGAAGAAGGTGGCGAAGGTGAAGGCGCACAGTCTTTTCGTCGTATACTTCGTAAAGCAGGCTATGTGACACGAGATTCTCGTGAAGTTGAGCGTAAAAAGGTGGGTCACCGTAAAGCGCGTAAAGTGGAACAATACTCAAAACGATAATTGCTTCACACTCAAAAATGGCGACCTGGGTCGCCTTTTTTTTTGTCATTAGTTTTAAAAAGTAAAAGTGAAGTATATTCACGATTTTT
>JBFXKR010000078.1:0-6688 GCA_050173595.1 Candidatus Berkiella sp. | reverse complement strand
GTGTAGCGACAAATGTGATTAGCACACTTAGCTTGATGATATTAATTTTAAATGCTTTTTCGATGATACTGGCTACTGCAAGTGCAATCACAGCAGGATAAACGGCATGCACAATGGGTTGAATAAAGCGCATTAAGCCTTCAAATCCTAAATTTGCTAAAATGACCGTGGCAAGGATCACCCCAACGCACACAGGAGTATAAGGAAGCTTAGCATGTTTAAACATATCTGAGCGTTCCACTTCATCACAAACAATGTCTGCAAAAGTCACCCCTGCACCTAGCGCCGTTGTAAAACAAGCTAAAGCGATCGCAATATTTGACACCAATGCCAATTTGGAATGAAGAATTTTGAAGCTTAGATGAATTAAAATCTGCTCGCGCGGTACATTTAATAATGAAACACTATGATTGGCTGCGCTAAAGGCAAGGCCGATGTAAATGATGGCCAGTAAAACCACAGAAATAATACTTGCCCATAATAGTGTTAAGAAAACAGAATAGTCTTTGCCTTGAAGTTGAGCTGCATTTTTTTGAATATTTAACAAAGCCCAGGTTGCGGCACAATAGTAAATCGAACACATCAGATCCAAGGTGTAATAGCCACCATTAAAACCCATTTTAAAGGCCTCAATCGCCGTGGCATTGATGTTGGGATCGGTTTGTCCTACTGTGGTTAGGCCTTTGTAAATAATAATCACTAAACAAATTACCAACGCAGGAGATAAAATGTAGCCCAAAATGGCCAACACTTGTTCTCTTCTAAAGATACAAGCTAATGTCAGCAACCCTGAGATGATTGTAAACGCCAATAAACTTAATTGCGGGAAATAAGGCGTCAGCGCACCATAAGCGACGGTGTAACATCTTGGCATGATGGCTAAAGGGCCCATCATCATCAAACCCAAAATCATGAGTGTGCTGCCAGGAATTTTGCCAATTTTAAAAAATAACTTTCCAGCCTCACCATCTTGCAGCATGGTGGCATAAAGTCCTAATAACGGACCTAACACTGCGGTTAAAATAAGCCCCAACACGCCAACCCAGATCATGTCACCCGAATCTCTTCCCATGATAAGCGGAAAGACCACATTACCGGCGCCAAAAAACATTGAGAAAATGGCTAAGCCTGTTTCCCAGGTTGTAGACTGCATAATGGGTCGGCAAATACGTTTAATCATGGGTGGATTCCAAGCTATTTGGACTATATCTCTTTAGAAAGTTGAGTATATCAATCAAATTGTTGCGGAACTACTAGGTTTACCGCTTCATATATAAATATGACTTGTTATTTAGTTAGCAATTTAATCTAACGTTTTGTTCTTTTCATTTAAAAGAGAATGGGTATGTCTTGCTATCATATATTCTTCGTTAGTAGGAATAACGCAAACACGGATCTTACTGTTTTCTTGGCTAATAATAGACTTACCCATCTGGTTTGCTGCATCATCTATTTCAACCCCAAGCCAGTCTAACCATTCACAAATTCCTTTTCTCACTGTTGATGAGTTTTCACCAATACCTGCAGTAAATACAATAGCATCACATCCTTTTAACGTCGCCGCTAAAGCACAAAGCTCTTGAGCCGCTCTGAAACAAAACAAGGCTAACGCTTCCTTAGCATGAGGGGCCTGACTATGCTCGAGTTGCCGCACATCATTACTTATTTCAGAAACACCTAGTAAGCCAGATTGTTCATATAATAATTGCGTGACTTCTTCTAGCGAATACTTTCTTTCTCGCAATAAATATAAAATAACACCTGGATCAATGTTCCCGCATCGCTTCCCCATCATTAAACCATCTAATGCAGTAAACCCCATAGACGTTGCCATACTCTTTTGCTGATAAAGCCCACACATGCTTGCCCCATTACCAAGATGAGCTACGATGACTTTTTCATGTGCAGTCTTTCCTAAATACTGAGGTAAAACAGAAGCAATATATTCATATGAAAGTCCATGAAAACCATAGCGAATGATCCCTTCATTACTAAGCCTTCGAGGTATAGCAAATAAAGTTGCCAACTTAAGTTGCGAGCTATGAAATGCCGTATCAAAGCACGCTACTTGAGGAATATCTGAATAAAATTTGCTAACGATGTTAATAGCTTTAAGATTATGTGGTTCATGTAAGGGAGCCAGTGGAATTAATTTTGATAAATTAACCATGAGATCATGAGTTATTTCGGTGGGTGTAATGTAATCTTGCCCGCCATGTACCACACGATGTCCTACTGCCTTTAAATTCTGCTTTGCCTCATCGATAATCCAGTTTAATATCGCTTCAATGGATGATTCATAGCCTGGCAAAATTTTGCATTTTTGATTGATAACATGATGGTCTTTGTCAAGAATTGATATCGTTGGGGTGGAATGTATTTGTTCAATCTGTCCACGATAAAATAAAGATAGTGTATCGCTCCCAAATAATGAAAATTTGATACTTGAAGATCCAGCATTAATAACCAAAATGCTATCATTACTCATGACTTTAATCCTAAATGTTTATCTTTATTTCGAACATATAGTAAAGCCATTGCGCTGGATGCCTTGCGAGATAGTTCATCACTACCACGACTTGTTAAGATGATGGGAACACTTGCCCCAAGGACTATGCCCGCTGCTTCCATTTTCGATAGATAGGTCATTTGCTTATAAAGCATATTGCCAGACTCAAGATCAGGCACAATAATAATATCTGCATGACCCGCAACTGATGAATGGATCCCTTTAACATTCGCAGACTCTTCAGAAATAGCCAAATCAAGCCCTAAAGGACCATCTAAAATGCCCCCAGTGATTTGCCCACGCTCTGCCATCTTACATAATGCAGTAGCATCTAATGTTGAAGGCATTGTTTCATTAACTGTTTCAACCGCACAAACAATTGCAACTTGAGGAGTGCCAAATCCAAGCCCAATAAATAAGTCAATCGCGTTTTGGACAATATCACGCTTTTGTGCCAAAGAAGGGCGTATGTTAATCGCTGCATCAGAAATAAAAATTGGTTTTGGATAATACTGTACATCCATCGCAAATATATGGCTCATTCGACGACCGGTGCGCAGTCCAGTTACTTTATCTATTATTGGTTCCATCAATTCATCTGTATGAAGTTTACCCTTCATGATAGCTTCGACCTTGCCAGCTTTTGCTAACTGAACCGCCTTTTCAGCCGCTTCATGACTGTGTTTTGTTGAGATAACTTCATAAGAAGATAAATCAGCGCCAATGCTTTTTGCGCAAGCGCGAATTTTATCCTCTGGACCAATCAGAATCGGAATAATAAGTTTATCTTTAGCACAAGCAATTGCCCCTCTTAGTGAGGGTTCATCAACAGGATGAACAACTGCCGTTTTAATAGGTTCAAGCTCATCCTTTAATCCAATTAATCTTTGATAAAAGGCGCCTTCCGTTTTTCTGGGTGTTAGTTTTGGCAATTCAATTCGTTTACGTTTCACTTTCTCAAGCGGAGCTATCACGGTGGCCTTACCAGAAATGACATGTTTTCCTGTTTGATTAGTACAAAGACAATCAAGCTCTATAATGTGATTTTTCGGATTTTTATTTACAACAGTAACTATTGCTGTGATGGTATCACCGATTGAAACAGGGAATTCAAACTTCAATGATTGATCTAAATAAATGGTGCCAGGACCTGGTAGCTCAGTTCCTAAAACAGATGATATTAAAGCACCACCCCACATGCCGTGAGCAATAATTTTATGAAACATATCGCTTTTAGCAAACTCGGGATCAACATGAGCAGGATTAACATCTCCTGACACGCAAGCAAATAACGCTATATCTTCATGTGTTAATGTATGCTTAATGGTAGCACAATCACCAATCTTGATTTCATCAAATGTACGATTTTCAATATAGTCTACCATTTAAAGCTTCTCCATAGCAGTTAAGCTCGCTTTACTGAATTTGGAATTCTACAGTTTATAAATTACTATTTTAACAAGGCTTGCAATACAAACCCAAATTAATACATATGTCCATCCCATGGGTGTCAAAAACCAACCATATACAGCAGCTAAAGTGCCAATCAACTGAGTAACTTCAATGACCAATACAAGTCGCCAACTTGACCAAGGACCTTGCCAAGCCACCCCCTATTACTCGTTACATAGAGCGTGAAATGACCTGCAACTAATAATTTGAGAAATATTACCGTTTGAATGACATCTTTGGATATATCAAAAGATTTTAGAACTAATAAAAACAATATGAAAGTACGACAAACACCTAAAACACAACTTGTTGTTGTAGGTTGATATTCTTTATGAAAATCATTT
This sequence comes from Candidatus Berkiella sp., assembly GCA_050173595.1. GTDB lineage: Bacteria > Pseudomonadota > Gammaproteobacteria > Berkiellales > Berkiellaceae > Berkiella. Next base: position 2,383 of record JBFXKR010000078.1, on the reverse strand, counting down.
TGCCGGATGATAAAAAGTTTGTTATGTTAATGCTTTTTAATATGGTAAAAACATGGCAACCAGCGCAAGCACCATCGAATATATATTGGAACAAATCGCTCAAGCAGGAAAAGTATCGGCGCGCAAAATGTTTGGTGAGTATGCCATCTATTGTAATGGTAAAGTCGTTGCTTTAGCTTGTGATGATACGCTTTTCGTAAAACCAACACTTGGTGGAAAAAAATTCATTGGTAAAGTAATTGAAGCGCCACCTTACGAAGGCGCCAAACCCTATTACCAAATCTCAGGAGAAAAATGGGATGATGCTGATTGGTTATCAGAATTAATCCGAATTTCAACCAACGAATTACCTGAGCCAAAACCAAAGAAGAAAAAGAAATAATTCATATAGTTTGTTGACAAAGAAAAATATCGTTAAATCTTGCAGTGAAATTACTAAAAAATGCTGTCTTTATAGCCGCGTCTTCTAGTGCAAGTACAACCTTTGCGATCATTCGTTTCATTTATATTAAAATGTTGAACACTTTCCTTACTTAAGTTAACCTCCTTTGCGAGAAGTTTGTCTTATAATAGGCATCCAACCATTGAAAAATGAACCTGCCTAATTTGATGAATTAAATTGGTTAATTGCGTATACCCCAAAATCGAGCACATTTATTCACTTACATATAGTAGGATTTGATATGGCACGTTATATTCCAAAAAAGAAAATCGGTATTTTTCTTGGGTTTCTCGTATCTGCAACAGTAGGGCAAGTTGCGTTAATTGGATTAACGGGACTAGCAGCAACTTACGCTGGCTTATCTTTTTTCAGTTTTTGGTATATTTCACTTGCAATGAAATTAGTAGGTGCAACGCTAGGTGCTGCATTATGTGTGCAGGGCTTGAAACATTTTAGTATTTGGCCCCTAGAAGATGTACAGAGCTTATTTGCACTCTCACCAATAGAATCAACAAAATTCAGCTTAACACCTTCTGTCATGTGGCGTGATTTAAAAGGGGCATTGCGTGAATTTGATCGCGAACTATTAAAAATCATTGGTGAAAATTGGTTTAACAGTAAGGGGCATGAGCAAGATAAAATCTTGGAAGAAACTGCCAATCATAACAATTACAGTTGGTGGGATATATACTCGATGATACAACAAAAACTTGCAGCGGGACTATTGCATCTTAAAAAAGAAACACTTGTGCCAGGTGTTGCCCGAGCAACCGTTTGTGAATTTATTCATGAGCTAAGTTATAATTACCAACATAGAGACAAAATGCCTCCTGGCAATTCAAGTAATTATGAAGATGAAATTAAGGCAGAATGCCTAAACTACCAAAGCTCAATGTTTATGTTTAACCTGCACGCAGCAAATACTGGCTTTTTTGAAAGTATTGCCAATGCGACTTACAATGAATATGAGCACCCACCCAAACGCCACCAAATGACCTAACAAAACGCCTTAGTACACTTTAATCGTTCATTGAAGTGTACTAAGTATTTTTCACCTGTTACAAAACCTGTATCTGTAGAATAATTTTCTAACCTGCCCTAAATTTATGCCATGTTATGTTACCTTTAGTAGTATTAAATCTTATTTTTAATATGAGGTTGCATAATGGTTGATGCTAAATTTTGTGCCCAATGTGGGGCCCCGCTAACAGCAGGCGCACAGGTTTGCGATAAATGTGGCGCAAAAGTAGGCAATTTAGCAAGCAACCAACGCTCTCCTAAATCGGCAATTACTGCTTTGCTACTGTGCATATTTTTAGGGGGCTTAGGAATACACCGCTTTTACGTTGGTAAAATTGGTACGGGCATTTTAATGATATTAACAATGGGTGGCCTAGGGATTTGGACTTTAGTTGACTTGGTAATGATAGCAAGTTGTGCTTTCACTGATAGTCAAGGCAGAGAGCTTGTTTTCGAAGGCGGCAAAACCTCAACTACGAAACGCGTACTGTTAATATTAGTATCAATCTTCGCTGTATTTTTAATATTCATTGGGCTTATTATATTTATTGCTTTTAAAGCAACCGGTGGGTTAGTTGCTTCTGTAGAAGGTCAGTTAGACGCTATTCGTGCACATGATATTGCTAAAGCTTATTCTTATAATTCAAAAGCCTTCCAAGACGCCACCTCGTTAAATGATTTTGAAAATTTTGTCGCCTCCGTTCCTGCACTTAAAGATAATGTCAGCGCTACTTTCCCACAAAGAAACTTTGAAAATGATGATGGCTATGTCAAAGGAAAGTTAACATCAAAAGATGGCACTAAAACCATTGTTGAGTATGACCTCAAGTATGAAAACGGTGCATGGACGATTATTAACATTCATGCTTTGCCTGAGAGTGAAAGCAAAGACAAAAATGTAAATGACAACGATACCTAAAG
>JBFXKR010000077.1:0-6783 GCA_050173595.1 Candidatus Berkiella sp. | reverse complement strand
CGGATACCCCGCATATGGCTAATGTCCATCAAATTCAATCGTTTACTGGGAATAGATGTAATAGTTTCCCATAAAGTCTGAATAAGTTTTGGTCTTAGACTTTTTTTAGTATCAGTTAAGGTCGTTTTTGCTAAAACCAACTTATCTTCGCTAACATGATCCATTGATCGATACAAATTGGCGAGCATAAAAGCCGCTGCCATGGGGTTTTCATCCAACACAGCCAAGAACGTTTTGTCGATCTTTTTACATAAAATTTTAATGTCCAACATAAATACCACCTCTTTTTGATGGATTTGATAAATTTTCGGCCTCTTTGCGGCATATAGCCGCTTTCTTGCTACTGTGCTGATGAAGAATGAAAGGCTTAATTTTGTGATTCTTGTCCTTGTAATCTCTTACAAGCTTGCCTGTATCAAGTCCATTGCGGCGACTAGCATCCAAAAAACGCTCAACTTTGGGATCCCAGGGATTATTAAAGTATTCTGATTGACTAACAAAGGAGTTAAATTCAAATTTCTCTGACGCTTCAAGCAAGCGATAATCATGGAAAAGCTCGATATCAGCATCGTCAAAAGGCTTTGAAGGGTCTTTAAGCTTATCCAGATGCGCTAGAAGCCACGTTAACCGCTTTTTGGCAACTCCTATCAACACTTCGCTTTTTTGTTCCTCAGGAAGAAATCTAAGGAGCCGTATCGCACGCGAAGAGTCACCTTCATAGTTTTCAAAAAATTGACGAGCTAAATTCTTTCGTTGGGTTATGGTCTTATCTTGTTTAGAAGAATAACTATATACATCTGCCCCATCGAGTAATTCGTAAATATCGCTCAGGACTTCATCGCCAATTTCATCAAGCTTTTGCAAAAGCTGATCATCCTTGTGAATCTTAAAAATACAGTTAATTTTCTCTTCAGCGCGTTTTATCTGCACTTTGTGACAACGATACCATTGTGAAACCAACTCTTTGTGACTTTGATGTAATAATCTTGCATTAATATGGTTATTAGAATTAAGGGTTTTGAAAATATGAGATTGTACTTTTCGAAGTAATAAATCGCCCTTACCCCCTATTTCAAGCTGCTTTATCCATTCCTTAACCTGATCTAATGTTGGGTATATTTTCCCTTCAAGCAATTCGTTTATATGTAATGCACCTTGTCGAGTTTCCTTTTTTAAGAGATAACCGCGTAAAATAGACTGCCATCCTTTTAAGTAGTCTTTTCGTAGTTCGTGGCCGCCCCAAGGTTGTTTAAATGAATACTCAATATCATTATTCACCCGACTACAACGCTCAATTTTGCTAAACCACTTATGAATAGGGTTCGCATTTTGTTCAAACTGATGGACAGCTAGTTCATCACCATAGGCAGCGACAAACTCCTTTAGTTTAGCCAATTGTGAATGCGGTATTGTAGGAACCAGCTTGTCTTTTGATGCAGATTTTTCTAATAATTCAATATCATCCCCTACCCGCAAAGCAATATGATTAGCAACTTGTTTTAAATGGGTTTTTAATTGCTTTTCTTGAGTATCAATTTTTGCTTTGACAGCATCCAACTGTAGATTAAAGTTTCCCCGACCAAATATCTTTTGTCCAGTGAAGGTTTGATTCAACTTTGATTTAAATTCGCCCAGATGATCAAAATGAATTTTTGATTGTTCACTCAAATACTTTATATCAAAATGCGAAATATCAACTATCACTTGACTCAAGTGATTCGCCATAAATTCTTGGATCGAGACTAACGTATCTAATGCCTGATATAATTCCTCGCGTTTCCAATGGGTAATATAATCCACTACACTTTGTTTGAATGTAGTAAGCATCATCCAACCAAAGATCCAAACTGGTGAAAGGGCAAAAGTATAAAACAGAACGCTGCTCAGCATCGCGAAAGCAGTTGCGCCAATTATCAGGCCTACTGGTTGTAAGATAATCATTAAATAATGATAACTAATGAGCGTTAAAGCAAGATAAAATAGATAGCGCAAGCTCCATAGCTTGGCGGCAAATGAAACTAAACCAAAAGTTTCTAATCCTTCTTTTGCTGCTTGTAAGATATTTTTAGTTGTCCTTTTAACGATTGACGGCACAATCTTTTTAAACCATGATGGAAACAGAAAATTATTTATACCATTATCAGATAATGCTTTTATTACCCTCTTATTAAACTTTCTTATTTCCTCAAGATCCTTCTTAACCTGAGCGGCTGTTTTAAAAGTTGCATACCCTTGCTTAGTAAGCGGTGAAAGTACTGCTGTTTGTAATTCATCTTTATCAAGTGTTGATGCTTCTAAATAATCGTAAATAGCCAAACGCCGATCATCGTTTAACGTTGATGAATAAGGTTGCGGAATATCAAAAGGATGCTTGAGTAATTCAAGTTTATTGATTTTGATGCATATCGCCGAAACAATATCATCAACTTGTGACACAGAGTTTAAAATTGAATGTGCCTGGCATCGCCATAAAAACCCCTCAAATATGGCAGTTTTTAAATTAGTCAAACCCTCTTGATTTTTTCGAATCTTTTCTATTTGTTGATCAATTGCAGGATGAAACCAATGCGACGGCCAAAAATCATTGCCCTCTATTGAGAGCTTTTCATTCTCTAATACACGGATTGCCTTTTTATATTCTTGTTCAAGTGGTAGCACTTTCTGCTGCAATAAAACTAACAATTGCTTTGTATTAAGATGAGCTAATGGCTTAATTTTTTTCCATAATTCATGGATCTCATCTACCTCATCTTTATTAGGAGAAAGCACTTTTAAATCTTCCCAAAAGGGAGCTGACTGTAACCGTTTAATTGAAGCAGCAGAGCTGCTCTTTAAATCGGTTAACACCTCTTCTTCATAGCGCTGAATATTTTTCTGGATGTGCTGTGAGTGATAACTTAAGAATCTATTTTTCCATGATTTCTTAGATTTAATCGGAATATAGTCCATCGTACTGCTTGAGGAATTACCCTCTCTCCTCTTTCAAGAAGCAATATATGGATAATATATTTAAAATTGATGCTTTTGCGCATTTTACAAACAGTATTTATTGTATTTTTCTTTATGTATTTAAAATAACAAATGGATATCAATCAATTTTTCATCATATTGATTATTATTTATGTTGAAGTAGCCAATTTTTAAAATTGGGATCATCAATATAATATCCTCTTTGCTCTGGGGTTCTGCCTATCAACCCTTTTCTGCTAAGTACACGCACGCTTGATTGAACTGAAGACAATTTAAGATCAGTCACACCAAGTTTCTTTTCAAGCCCCTTTATTGTTTCTGAGCTAAACAAACCACCTTCACCAACAGCTAGTTCTTTAAGGATTATCCTTTCTAAAGCGCTACATTTTTCCCAAATATTGATAAAAGCGCTATCCTCAAAAACTTGGGATAGTAATTGTTCTTTGGCCTCTTTTATTGGTAAATTTGGATTTAAAGCCATTCGTTCAACTAGTGCTCGCGCTAGTTGAGGGACCCTTTGCATCTCAATAAATGCCTTCCATAATTCATCTTTATCAATTTGTCGCTTTGTAGCAACATGAAACATTTGCGAAAGATGGTCTGTAAAATCCCGTTCTAGCTCCGGAAAAGGCAAATTTTGCCCAAAATGAAAAAATGGGGCTTTTGCTTGCGAAAACATTCTTCGTAAGCCTTCTTGTGAAGAACCAGTAAAAATCACTTTCACGTTACTTTTATTTAGATCCAACACTGTTCTAAATGACGCTATAAAATTAGCATTAGCAGGATCTTGAGCTAGTGTTTGTACTTCATCCATTAAGAGAAGAAGCTTTTGTTTCTTAGACAATTGAGATATTACATCTTTTAAGCTTTCTTGAGCTTGTTCTGGCTCACGTAACTCTAAATCAGCTTTTATCCCACCTGCTTCTCCGCTAATTTTGCTTACTCGTTTAAGCAATCCACCAGCTTTGCTCAACGCACCTTGATCTTTGGCAAGGTTAATTAATGCTCTTGTGAAATCTGTTGAAGCTGATTTTCCGACATCAAGAAAGCTAAAATAAAAAACACGCCATTTACGTTTTTCTGCTAAGGGTGTGATGTCTTTACACAAAAATTCTGTTTTGCCCATACGCCTAGGAGCAAAAAAGACTAAAGCGCTAGAAATCCCTGACTCAAACATACCCAGAACTTGTTCCGCAAGTATGTTTCTTGGAAAATGCCATGGATCTAGCGACATCTATTCCTCCCCCGGAAATAATTTTAGACCGTTTTGTACCTATATTGTACAATTGTACTTCATAAGTACAAAACAGTACAATATGAAATCAAGACAATTAACACCCACCTCTTCATTATAAATATAACATATTGATTATTATGGTTATTTTTCCATAAATCCAATAATTAGGCAGTTCCCTATTAGGGACTTGCCTAATTAAATTTTGTGCAGCATATACACGCAATTGCTGATCCCTAGTTTGCTAAAATTCTGCTATTGCATCGCGAATATCTTGGCCAATTCAAATTTCCGAATCAGTGCTTCGGAAATTATGAAATCCCAAATTTTATTGATTTATGCTGTCTTATTAAAGAACCTCTGTTAATTCTTCATAGTCATTCTTAATTTTATTCGCATTTTGTTGAAAATCATCTTTTAAATTCACTTTCTTTTGCTGATACATCGTATCTAGCTTTCCTTTTTCTTGGTTTATGTTGATCCCTTGTACTCGAGCTTTAACTTTCTCATCCAACATTTCTTTAATGGCTTTTGCTGAGTACTCATTTGCTAAATGAGGATTATTGAGCACCTGAGCTGCTTGCATTTCACCCATGGGTTCATTAGCACCAGGCGCAGGCATTTTGGCAACCCGCGTTAGCAACTCTTGATCCCAATTAAAGCTGGCACTAGAAGACAATTCTTTTTGTTGGGAAGCAAGCTCACCCCATGCTTGTGATTCACCTACTGACTGTTGCCACGAAATTGCGGAAGAATGGGCCTCTTGAAAGGCTGCATCTGCCCTATAAGCAAGATTTGCCCCATAGCTATCCCCTCTTCGCTGTAATTCTTCTGCAAGCACTCTGAAAGAGCTTTCCTGCGAACGACCCTGTCCTGAAGAATCCGATAAGTCATTACTCACCTGATCACTAACAGATGTACTTTGATCGTGGTAACTTCTGCTATTAGCCTCTGCCCCTAAATCAATCATCCCCTTTATCCCAAGTAATCCACTGCCGCCAACCCCCACACTGCCTCGTATAAATTTGGTTAAAGACTTTTGATCCCCCATTACATCACTCTTTCCCTCTGAGTGCGCTTGCCTTGCAACCTGCTCATGCGAATTTTTTGAATATTCAGCAATTGCATTTGCTTCATTAGTACTAAAACTGGTACTTGATGACGTTTCCTCGCTTAAATGTTTACCAAGTACAGCAGTAGCAGCGAGAGAAGCTGCTGCTCTTTCTTCGAATGAAACTTGTTGCTGGGATGCAATTTGCTGTGAAATAGTGCTTTGCTGACCCGTAATCATACGCATAGTTTCAGCTTCATTAATATGTGTTCCCATACGAGAAATAGCTCCGCTACTATCTGCAATTATTTCTCCTGATGGCGCAGAAGTATAATGAACCATATCAGTGCTCTGCATTCTAAATGCGCCAGCACTGTAAGAGGCGTTTGTATCATATTTATTAGCATTTAAGTTATTAAATGAATGATTGTTAATATCAGTATTTCCGTATCGTAAATTACCCGTAGTGGCCTCTTCTGCTGCCGCCATAGCTGAAGATTGATTAATCCCAAACAAACTAGCAGACATATTTGCTAAAACGCCTGGACCATTTTTAAATATGCTCCAGGTCAAGATTGGAATAAAGGAAGACATAAATCCAGCAAAAGCGGCAATCTTCGCATTAACATCATAAATCCCAGGTAACGTATCAAGGCAAATTCCCACCCCGCCAGAAGTCGTTGCAGCCGAAACTGTGGCAATTTTAGCTGCATAGCTAAAGAACACGTTCAATAAAGCAAATATCGGTCCCCAGGAATGCACCCAGAAAAGCGATTTGATATATAACAAACAGATACTGCCACCTTGTGGTAGCAATATCAGCAAAAATACGATGGGAAAAATGCCATACAATAAACACTCAAAGATCGCTCGCATCAAAGGAAGCTTTTCAAGTGCAAGCTGCCCTACAATAGTATAAGAAGCATGTTGCTGAATTTTCGCACGAGAAGCAGCAAATTGTTGTAAAGCGGCTGCTGAACCTGTTTCTGAAGCAAATGAATCTACGCCATCTATAATTGACTGCATCATCAACTGTTGGTGCAATATTTCTTCCGCTGTTCGAGAAATCCCTAATAGATAGTTGTATGCTCCAGGTAAATGCGATAGAAAAAGACCACTAGCTATCTGTGAGGTGTCGGCACTTCGATAATAACGATTGCTATAGATAGATTTAACCTTGCGGATCTGTTCATCCCATTCCTTTGAGAGGGTTTGCGCACCGGTATAGCAGGTGATAATTTCATTGTTATAGGGGAAAGCATGCGCTTTTGATGCATTTTTACTCACCAATCCCCAAATATCATTACTTTTTTTCAAATCATCAATTGTATACTTTTTACCCCTGATAGCTTCAAAAACAACACACTGATGAATAAAATTACGCATATTCTTTTAAAACTTTTCATCAGTAATAGGCATAAACGCTGTTTTTTCTATCATTGTCGAAGCCATCATCATGCCAGTGCGATGATATTTTACGTCGTCAGGTGATGAAAAAGCCGATTCAAAAAGCCGAGTAATTGCATCA
>JBFXKR010000076.1:0-6816 GCA_050173595.1 Candidatus Berkiella sp. | reverse complement strand
TAGCGGTATTTTGTTTCACATAATCAATCAGTGCTTGGCTGCCGCGCGGAATAATAAGATCAACCATTCCCGTTGCTTTTAATAATGTTAAAACGCTATCTCGCTCATGGGGCATTAAGGCAACACACTCTTGGGGCATACCCTGCGCTTTGAGGGTCTCTTTGATCAAAGATACCAAATAAATGTTGGTATTTTTCGCATCTGTGCCCCCTTTAAGAATGCAGGCATTAGAAGACATAAAACAAAGCACAAAGGCTTCTAAGGTGACATTGGGTCTTGCTTCAAAAATCATCCCAATCACCCCTAAAGGTGCCGTCTTTTTTTGCAAATGTAAGCCATTACTTAAGGTAAACTCTTCTACATTGATGCCAACGGGGGAGTCTATTTGGGCAATTGTTTTTAAGCTGTTAGCGATGCTGGTTATCCTATCTTGCGTTAACATTAATCTGTCGTATTTAGGATCGGTTTGAAGCATCGCATCCAAATCAAGTTGATTATGTTCCAATATAGTCTTTGCGTGAGTGATTAATTTATCACTAAGCGCTAACACCAGTTGTTGTTTTGCACTGTGTGCTATCAGCGCTAAGGCATAGGATGCCTCTTTTACCTTTTCAAAAGTAAAATCCATCATCATTTGGCCTCATCAAACAGCGCTATTTTATTATAATGAATGAATACTTTTTGTCCTCGTTTGCCAAGCACGGCTAATAGATCTTCTGAGCCATATCCTGCTAAACCTATCCCCAGTTTGTGACCTTGTTCGTTTTTGATAGAAACTAAATCACCTTTACTAAACTCGCCTTCAAAAGAAATAATACCCACCGGTAGCAGGCTCACGGCTTTTTCTCTTTTAGTAAAAATATTACTGATCCCTTCGTTGATAATAATATGCGGCATGGTGCTTGAATACGTATGCGTGAGCCAACGTTTAATCCCCTTATCTTGCTTATAAGGTAAGATTTGCGTACCAATGGCTTCTTTATCAATTATTTTTTGTAAAACATTTTCTATGCGCGCATTGGCAATATGCGTTTTGATGCCAAAATGCGCCGCTTTGCGTGCGCAGGCTAATTTACTTAACATGCCACCGCGCCCATATTCAGAAGTATCTGATGAGATTTTAGGCCATGATGCTTTATCATTGACATCTAATGTTGAGATCAATTTTGCACCCTCGATGTTTGGGTTTTGATCATACACCCCATCGATGCTGGTTAAAATAATAAGGTGATTAACATGCATTTGAATGGCAATTAATGCTGAGAGCTCATCATTGTCAGTAAACATCAACTCATTGATGGAGGTCACATCATTTTCATTCACTATCGGCAATACGTTTTTATTTTTAAATAGGCCATGCAGTAAGTTATAGGTATTTAAATAATGATTGCGGGCACGAAAATCCTCTTTGGTGAGCAATATTTGAGCACCAATATAGCCATATTTTTTAAGCAAGCCATTATAGATTTCAATCAGTTTTGCCTGCCCGATGCTGGCCAATATTTGTCGTTTCTCAACAATATTTTGCGATTTTAAGCCCATGGTTTTGGTATGGCTTTTTCCGGTAGCAACCGCCCCCGATGAAACCAAAATCACCTGATAACCATTTTCTTTTAAGCGAATAATTTGCGAAACAAGGGTTTCAAGCTGAAGAATGTCCAGCTCGCCCATATCATTTAGAATTGTTTGGCTACCAAGCTTGATAACCACTCTTTTGGCGCTCATGACTATCCTACATCCGGATTATCAGTTACCCATGAGTAATGACGCATAAATTGTGGCCAATCTTTATCTGGAATAACACTAAATTGTACCCCTTGCGGTACAAATTGCTCTGGAAAACTTAATTCACCTGCCAATTCTTGTAAGTATCTAAATTTAAACCCAAGTCCATCAGCTCTGGTAGAATCTACATACTTAACAGGCAAATCAATGGCTTCATCACCAATTTTTCCTTGGATAACCATTCTTAAAGCACCCTCAACAAATTTTTGCGGGGATGATTGTTTTGAAAGCACAATCAGGTAACGATAACTATTGGGTTTGTCACCTTCAAATATTTGAAAGGATTTAATTTCAATTCCTTGAACATGTGATGTTTTTGCTAAGGATTGATAAAGCGCCATATCTCGTGTTAAGTCAGTATTTTTTTGCTGCAATAAAGACAAATCATTTTGTAAACTTTTTTGCGATTGTATGCCAATTTCATAATTTCGCTTAACGGTAATCAGCTCTGTTTGCAGCTGCTTATTTTCGTCGTGTAACTTCGCTAAGGTATCATTTTCGATATGCAAAGGTTGCGCTTTGGTAGAAGGCGTCGCTTTGGCACTTAAATAACCAGCATTGTAACTTACTAATAAGACCAAGGTGACAACGCCAAACAAGGTCCCTAAGGTCACGCGCCTTTTTGGTCTTTGTTGCATTAGCTTGCTCATTTTAGATTTAGTGCTCACAGCTTCATCCCTATGGTGCATTCTTTTTTGAGATCGACTTTAGGATTACAATACCACTTATTTTTTATCGATGAGTAATAAAAGTCATGTTTCTTTGGCTAAAAGCCTTCCATATTATCGCCATGGTCGCCTGGTTTGCGGGATTGTTTTATTTACCCAGATTATTTGTTTACCATGCTGACTTAAAAAATGCTGGCGCAGAAGATTATCTTCGCTTTTGTACCATGGAGCGCCGTTTGTACTATGGGATTATGGCACCCAGTGCCATCGTGACCCTTGTTTTGGGAATTGGGTTAGTGCACATGATGGGATATTCCTTTAGTGCACCACCGCGTTGGTTATTTTGGAAGCTGGTTTTAGTCGGCCTATTAGTGATTTACCATCTGTATTGCGGCGTGATTGTGCGTCGTTTCAAATATGGTAAAAACACCAAAAAAGCCCTATTTTATAGGATTTTTAATGAAATCACGGTATTTATTTTAATCGGTATTGTGCTACTGGTGGTGCTCAAACCGGTTTAAATTTCAACCATCTCAAAATCATCTTTCATCGCACCACAATCAGGGCAACGCCAAGTGATAGGAATATCATCCCACTTGGTGCCAGCTTGAATGCCTTCTTGAGGGCTACCAAGCGCTTCATCATAAATAAAGCCACATAACAAACACATATATCTTTTCATCACAGTGTTACTGTCCTGCTTTGTCTCTAACATTGGTTTTGCCACGCTCCTTGAGCCGGAAAGTGAAAATAATGTGATATTATACCATCCTTTGAATTGAATGGAGTGTACTGTGACACGTTCAAGCGCATTATTCGAAAAAGCCCTGCAATATATCCCCGGTGGCGTCAATTCTCCAGTGAGAGCCTTCAAAGGCGTTGGCGGAGATCCCATTTTTTTTGAACGTGCACAAGGCCCCTATATTTACGATGTCGATGACAATCAATATATCGATTACATGGGCTCTTGGGGGCCCATGATATTAGGGCATCAAGACAAAGATGTGCTTAAAAATGTAGAAATCGCGCTAAGCAAAGCCATGTCATTTGGTGCGCCGACAAAATCAGAAGTCGATTTAGCAGAATTTATTTGCCAGCATATTCCCAGCATCGAACAAATTCGCATGCTATGCTCAGGCACCGAAGCCACGATGACGGCCCTGCGCTTAGCACGTGGTTACACCGGCAAAGATATCATCGTCAAATTTGAAGGCTGCTATCATGGACACAGCGACAGCTTGCTTATCAAAGCGGGCTCTGGCGCGCTCACCTTAGGACAACCCAGCTCACCGGGTATACCTGCTGATATTGCCAAAAATACGTTAAATCTTGAATACAATAACATCGATGCGGTGTATAGCGCTTTTGCACAACTGGGCGATAAAATCGCGGCGGTGATTGTTGAGCCTATTGCAGGTAACATGGGATGCGTTTTGCCCGATCCCCGTTTTTTATTAGCATTAAGACAAGCCTGTGATAATCACGGCGCTGTATTAATTTTTGATGAAGTGATTACTGGTTTTAGAGTTGCCTTCAAAGGCGCGCAAAGTGTTTATGACATTAAACCTTGCCTAACCACTTTTGGCAAAATCATGGGGGGTGGCATGCCCGTTGCTGCATTAGGCGGCAAAAAATCCATTATGTCGCACTTAGCGCCCGCAGGTCCTGTTTATCAGGCAGGCACCCTTGCTGGCAATCCCATTGCCATGGCAGCCGGGCTTGCTACATTAAGTAAATTAAAACAGCCTGGTTTTTATGAAAAAATTCATGATAAAACCAAAATGTTGGTCGATGGTTTAAATGCAGTTGCCCACAAACATAGTGTGCCGGTTCAAATCAATTGGGCAACAGGCTTGTTTACTTTATTCTTTAACGACAAACCCGTGACATGCTTTCAAGATGTGATGCAATCTGATGTACAAATGTTCAAAAAATATTATCATGGCATGTTAGATAAAGGGATCTATTTTGGTCCATCAGCGTTTGAAAGTGCATTTTTGAGCATCGCCCATACCGATGAGTGTATTGAACAAACATTAGCGGCTGCCGATGCCGTCTTTGCGACACTTAAAGATGGCTAACACATTGCTACAAGCGCTACAAAATCCAGCCATTTATCCGCACCCGGTGAGTGGCTTTGAGGTGATTGAGACTCACCTTTCATGGATTTTACTGACCGGTGACTTTGCTTATAAAATTAAAAAACCACTGAACTTAGGTTTTCAAGATTTCACCACCTTAGAAAAACGAAAGCGCTATTGTGAGCTTGAAGTTATCTTAAATAAGCGTTTAGCGCCAAGTGTGTACATTGAAGCGCTCCCAATCAGAGGAACCGTGGATGCCCCCAGTCTTGAGGGCAAAGGCAATGTGATTGAATACGCTGTTAAAATGAATCAGTTTGAGCAAGCTTATTTGCTCAGTAATTTAATATCACAAAACAAAATCACCCCAACCATTATTAAAGAAATCGCAGCTCAAAGCGCCCAATTTCATTTAAACGCGCAAGTATGCGATCCTGCTAGTGATTTTGGCACACCTGATAGCGTGAATGCGCCTATTATCGATAACTTTATCGCACTGAAATCACTGCCCGCCTCACGCGACTATCTCAATGAAATCACCCAAATAGCGCATTCTAGCACGCAGCAATTTCAAAGCCTTAAATCATTACTCGCCTATCGTAAAGCGCATGGCTTTATCCGCGCGACCCACGGTGATTTTCATTTAGGTAATATGGTGCTTATCAACCAACATCCGGTGATTTTTGATTGTATTGAGTTTAATGAAAGTTTCCGCTGGACCGATGTGATGAATGACGTTTGCTTTTTAGCGATGGATCTTGATCACCATCATCTTAACGCGTTATCCCATTTGTTTGTGAATGATTATCTTGAGCAAACCTTTGATTATGAAGGTGCTCAATTATTACTGTTTTACAAATCTTATCGCGCCATGGTTCGGGCAAAAATATCGGCATTACAACTAAACCAAGTTGAACCCCAAAGTGAATTCGCACAAAAATTAAAACTCGATTTACGCCATTTTCTGAGCCTGGGTCTTGATTACATTAAAAACCCGCAACCAACCTTGTGCATCACGCATGGGTTTTCAGGCTCCGGGAAATCACTTTATACCTCACACCTAATGATGCAAACCGGTGCGATACGCCTTCGTGCCGATGTTTTTAGAAAACATTTGCACAAGCTTAATGTGCTTGAGCCAACCCCAGAAAATGTCAAAGAGATGCTTTACAGTGAACAAACCACTCGAAAAGTGTATGAGGCATTACATGACACAGCGAAAATGCTGCTACAAGCAGGCAGATCGGTTATCATCGATGCCACTTGTTTAAAACAGTGGCAGCGCAGTCTTTTTTCACAACTGGCAAGTAATCTGTCACTTGCCTTCACCATCTATGCCTTTGAGGCACCCCTTGAGAAATTACAAGCGCGGCTCAGTTTACGAGCCACATTTAAAGATCCCTCAGATGCCGATGGGCAAGTATTGTTAAAACAACAACAATCCTTCGATGCACTCACAGAAGATGAAAAATCAAACACGGTGATTATCGATGCAGCGCAGATTGACGGTTTGATTGAAAAAAATTTACAAGACCAATAAAAAAGTTTGGGTGCATTGAACCAATACACCCAGGCTATTTATGATAAAGCAGGTTTATGGCTAGTCA
This sequence comes from Candidatus Berkiella sp., assembly GCA_050173595.1. Lineage (GTDB taxonomy): Bacteria > Pseudomonadota > Gammaproteobacteria > Berkiellales > Berkiellaceae > Berkiella. The sequence continues at coordinate 675 of JBFXKR010000076.1, read as the reverse complement.
CTTTTTCGATTGCGGCATCTCCTAGCTGCGCACGCGCAAATTTCCCTAATTTCTTAGCCGTTACATACTGCTGCTTTTGTGTCAGTCCTGCTTGAGGATAAACAAAGCTCAAGAGCGTTGCACGCACATCACTGGGAAGGTTTTGATGTTGTTGTTTAAGATCATATCTATTATAAGCAACTTTTGTACCATCTTCGCGGGTTTGCACAAATGCTTCACGCGCTCTTACTTTTTCAATCACCTCTTCACTTCTTGTTTCTTTTGCCATTAACCCTTTGGTTAGCGCATATAGACCCAGTAATTGGGTATCACGCTGTGGCTTTAAGAATCCGGCTTGTAAGGCAGGGTTATCCATGAGGTAGGCATACAAATCATACGGCGCACCTGTTGAAGGGTTATCAAATGAAAGCGCATGGGAACCAGGCACGATTGATTCAACACCTTCAATCAATTCATGCTTAAGCAGTAGACCTAATATTTTTAACTTTCGCTCATCACTTTGCGCATCCTGTGGCTCAGATTGCCCCCTATTTAAACGATCTACTAACTGAGGCGTTGTCAAGTAAGGATAGGCTTTCTCAATAGAATCATCATCTTCACGTTTCACATAAGGGATCAGCGCTTGCATCATTTGTAAATTAGCTTGGGTTGGAGCATGGTCTGTTGCGTTAAATT
>JBFXKR010000075.1:0-6830 GCA_050173595.1 Candidatus Berkiella sp. | reverse complement strand
ATTTTTTCAAGTGTTTGGCTTTCATACTGCATATATTGTTTACAGGTCTCGATGAGTTTGGGTAATTCATCGTGGCGTTGCTTTAACAAAACATCAATATTAGCCCATGCTTTTTTGGCATTATTCTTGAGCATCACAAGATTATTAAAAATGATAATAAAATAGATAAGGGCAAATGCGCCTACCCCCATCATGACGTAGCTTAAGACAGACGATAAGTGCATAGTGGCCCCCTCAAAGAATAGGATATATAAATAGTATAAGGGTATTTAAGGATAATTTTCGTGCATTTACGCTCAATGTTTGGTGATGGATTTGTTGGCTTTGCAAACATAGATATTGCCAAGCATGGGAATTTCTTCTTGATAGCGAATCGTTTCAGATTTTTCGTACAAAATCTCAAAGCCGATTTGTTGGCATATCGCTTGTATGTAATTCGCATTGTGTGCATATCGGCCAGTTGTTCGTAGTTGATAATCTTGATGTAACGGATCTTTATCACATTCTTCTTTGGTTAAGGTTTCAATGGAAAAACAACAAAGCCCATCTTTTGTGAGCACGAAATAGCATGCCTGCAAGGCTGCTTGTAAACTTCCAAAATAAACAAACACATCAGCGGCAATTACCAAATCATATTCATTATTGCGATGATTTAAATAGCTCAAGATATCTGACACGATTAGCTTGTCATAGCCACCTAAAGAGCGTGCCACTTCAATCATATTAGGAGAAAGATCAACGCCCACCATTTTACCAACAATATCAGCAAATAAGGGGGCGCACAGGCCGGTACCGCAACCTAAATCTAAGATATCTAATGGTTGTTTAACAATAAATGGCGTAACAGCTTCTCTAAGCAATTGAGGCACGCGATATTTTAATTTATCTTTTACTTGTTTATCGTAACTGTAAGCATATTGATCAAACAAAGCACGGGTATACTCATTGGGAGCGCCGCCTTCTAATGTTTGGTTGGTTAAAGCGCTAATCATATGCTGTGCGGTTTTGTTACTGGGTTCAAGTTTAAAAGCTTGTTGATAGTGTTCTAATGCTTTAGTTTTATCGCCACGGTGCAAAAAGACGGTTGCCAAGTTATGATGGCTATGGGCATGGTTTGGGTTAAGGCTAAGTACTTTTTGATAACACTCAATCGCTTCATCAGCTTGTGCCAGACCACTGTAAATAACGCCTAAGTGAAACCAAGCATCGATGTTGTTTGGCTCTTTGATTGTCATCGTTGCTAATAAGGGCTCAGCTTCACTAAAGCGTTTTAAACCACATAATGTAATCCCTAAATTATGAGTGGCACCCAGGTGATCTGGGCGTAGTTTTAGTACTTCTTGATAATGTGGCAAGGCATCTTGCAGCCTGTCTAATTGGATATAACAATTGGCTAAGTTATAGTGCGTATCCACAGCTTGAGGATCAATCCGAATTGATTTTTGAAAATAATTGGCTGCCTCATCATACTTGCCAAGTCGATACAGTAATGTTCCCAAATTATTTAACGCTTGAGCGTAAGAGCCTTTCAAGCGTAGAGCTTCATGATAGTGGCGCAGAGCGCCTTGGACATCGCCAGTTGCCTGATAGGCATTCCCCAAATTGTTATGAAATTCTGCCACCAGTGGTGCTTGTTTGACCGCTTTGATTAAGTATGGAACGGCTTGAGCATACTCTCTGCGTTGTGCATAAACCATTCCTAAGCCATGTAAGGCATCTGCTTGCTCTGGAAACAATGAGAGCACCTCATTAAAGAGTTTCATGGCTTCATCAAGTTGATTACTTTGCTGTAAAGTAAATGCTTGTGACAGCTTGGCATTGATCTGGTTTTCTTGATCTTTTGTCATGGGCTACAGAATGCTCTAAACTATGTTTTACTTTGCTATAAGTCAGTATAACTAACAATGCATAACCATATCATCTTTTCGATATTTTTGATTTTCTGTGGTGCGGCATTTTTAGCAACACTGGCACTTTATACCCGTCAGTCGTTGTTGGTCGCCTATATCATTTTAGGTGTCTTGATTGGTCCGAGTGGCATGAGTTTAGTTTCTGATCCAGTTGTGCTTAAAGATATTGGCGATATTGGTATTATCTTTTTGCTATTCTTATTAGGCCTTAATCTACAACCACAGAACTTACTCAAATTGCTTCGACAAGCCACTATCATCACTGTGGTGAGCTCTTTTATATTTGGTGCGCTAGGTTACGCGATTGCATTAATCGCAAAATTTTCTACAGTCGATGCGCTGGTCATTGGCGCCGCGATGATGTTTTCAAGTACCATTATCGGTTTAAAGCTGTTACCCACCACGGTTTTGCATCATCAACGCACGGGTGAAATTGTGATTAGTATCTTGCTGTTGCAAGATATGATAGCGATTTTTACCTTGCTTTTATTGCATGCAGCCAATAAAGAGGGTGGTTTACACCTTAATGAATTGTTCAAAGTGATTATTTCGCTGCCTTTATTGATTGTCTTTGCCTTTTTAGCTGAGCGTTTTGTACTCGTTAAACTCATGCAGCGCTTTAGTCGTATTCATGAGTTTATGTTTTTAGTGTCCATAGGCTGGTGCTTGGGGCTGGGGCAAATGGCCGAGTCTTTGCAGCTGTCATTTGAAGTTGGCGCTTTTATTGCTGGTATTTCTATTGCGCAAAGCCCTGTGTCACGATTTATTGCAGAAAGTTTACGGCCCATTCGTGACTTCTTTTTAATATTATTTTTCTTTTCAATCGGCGCTAAGTTAAATATCTACACCCTAACTGAAATATGGCACTGGGCACTTTTTATTGGCATTGTGATGTTGATAGCTAAGCCTGTTGTCTTTAGACAGCTACTTGGGAAACTTGCTCCCAACAAACCTGCGGCTTGGGAAGTAGGGGTGAGAATTGGTCAAATCAGCGAGTTCTCATTGCTGGTGGGTTACACCGCAGAAAAAAATAATTTGATTAGCCAATCAGCCTATTCGCTGATACAAGTATCGACTATCGTAACTTTTATTGTATCTTCCTATTGGATTGTAAACCGTTACCCAACGCCTATTGCGGCATCGGATAAGTTGCGTCGTGATTAAATATTGCAGAATGCTTATTTTGTTAATGACAATAATCAAGCCAGTTTTTGCTGGGCAAAGTTTTACCGATGTGTTAGGGGTTTCATTACCTTATCAATTAACTTTGGCGCAGACGAATGAACAATTAAGCCTTAACGGCCATTCCATTGCCACCCTGTGGGGAACACAAGCTTATGTAGCAGCCCTATATACAACGCATAATGAAAAAAGATCAGAAATGTTGTTAGTGAATGATGATCCCCTTGCCATGGTTTACTACTTTGTGAGAGATGATATTTCAGCAAAAATGCTCAGTAAAGCGCTGATTGAATCAATATTGGTGAACAATGGTGGCTGGGATGATAAAAAATTAGATAAAACCCGGATGATGGAACTCAAAGATGCGATTGATAGAACATTTAACGCAGGTGATACCTTAGGGTTTTATTATTCACCTAATAATGGTGTGCTGATGATGATTAATGGTGAAGTCTATCGCCATTGGCCGCATGCCAAATCTTTTTTCAATATGCTGCTTAGAACATGGGTTGGCCCTTATCCGCCATCGAGGGGATTTAAGCGCGCTATCTTGAATTTCCCTACAAATTAATTTCCAAGTTATTTTGATTAGAATGTGCCTTTAAACCCAGTTGCACTTCTTTGATCAATGTGAGATCGTTTTACTACATAAAAAAAATAAGAATATAAAAATACAGTTTATATTCAAGTCAGTCTGAATATAGTCACTCACTATCTATCCAAAGGAGATTGTTATGGCAACAAAAGGCGCCCAATCAAGTGGCAAAGACAATAAAGGTGATGAAGCTCAAACAGATGTATTAGCGGAAAATGCTATTGTAGAACAAATGGCTGCATTGGCTATAGCGCAACATGTTGTTGTAAAAAAATTAGATATTTTAGAAAGGGCAAACAAAACGGCATATGATGAAGTCCTTATGTCAAAATTTCAAGAAAAGCAACCGATAGCGCAAGAAGTCTTCAAAACAATCAAAGAAAAACTCGGTGGCAAGCCTGCCAGCACAGAAAATGTTTATCACATTATCAAGCAATGGTATGGCGAGCTTAAACGAGAGCAAGCCATCAATGCTGGCATAATAGAAACAAAAGCAGCGCCTAACGTCCCTGAACAACAAAGCCAGCACCAAGAGGCACCTCCAAAAGCTGTGCCACCTAAATTGCTTCTAGCTTATTTAAAACATGCGCTAATGGTCCCTAGCGCAATTGCAGAAGCAGTGCGTTTTTATGGCTTATCTGAAAAAAGTACTGAAGGCCAAGCAAAGGCAGTGGGTGAATTAGCAAACCAAGCATGGGGTAAAGTTGAAGCTGTAAAAAACGATAGATTAGCTGAACTTTATAAAGGTCAAAGGCTTGAGGACGTAAAAGCCTGGTTAAGAGATGCTCCTATAGCGTTGACTTATCAGCAAATGAAAGAACGAGATGACTTACGTCAGTTTAAGCCAGAGCAGCCTGAAGACAGCAAAGTAAGAGAAAAGGCCTTAAGCGTCGTTCATGGTTATGGCCCGGTGCTTGCTCAAAGAGAAAAAATGGCAGTGGCGAGGGCTACTGAAAAACGCTTAGGTGAAAAAGGTGTTCAAAGACGAATGGCAGAACACCAAGAATCTGAGCGGGTGTTAATGCAACAAAGATATGGCATATTGCCGATCTCAACGTCACGTCAAGATGGTGTTTTAAACAAAGCTGTTGCTATGGCAGGATTTGGAAGATGGCAAAATGACTTTGAAATTGATTTAGAAAAGTACTATGTAGATTATCCAGCTGATGAATATAATCCTATACCACGTCGAGCACGTTTAGCAGAAGATCAGCTAAAAACGCCCACCTATCCAGAGCGCCGTAAGGCTGCAAAAAATCTTCTGGAGGAAAAAGTGCCTAAACGGTATTTTGCGCATGGGGTACTTACGAAAGATCCAAAATTGGCGCAAGAATTTAAAAAGCGTCTTGAAGAAGATAAAGATAGACTAGGACCTCAATATGAGGTGCTGTCAAAGATAGAGTCAGATCAACAATTGGTGGCACTGGCGGAGAAAGTCAAACAAAAATTACGATTGTAATATGAAGGGCCCTTTGGGCCCTTTTTTTTGAGCTAAGATTGGTATTTTAACAGACTTAGTAAAATATAGGTTAAATAATAGACAAAAAGAGGCTTTACAAACACATTCATGATGCTCACGAACTTAAAGTAAAGTTCATTCGTTTTCCATAACAGCACATAAATTTCTAAAAAACCTGCACTAATAGGCAGTTGATAGTTATATCTGGTAATAATATTAATCAAGTAAATGCTAACAAGCATGGCAAGGAATGCGACAAGATGCTTGTTATTAAAAAGGAAAGAAATAATTTTATTATTCATGCTACCATAAAGTTTAAAGCTTCCCTGCAATGATAGCCAAACAGCTTTATCTTAGGCTTTTGCTTTTTTGCTAAAAATTAATATAACACAATATCTCTCACCACAATTGGGACAGAGCTAGGCATTGATGTGCTATTGTTTTTGAACGCGCGCCTGGGCCCCTCGGGGTGATGGGTGCACCGAGTACAAAAGCAATAGCACATCAACGGTAAACAAATTTGAGCAATGCTTATAGAAGTCTACATAGACCTGGATATTTAAATAGAGCCAAGTGAACTATTCCTTGAGTTGATAATCAAAAAAAAGATTATTCAATTAAGGAGAATCGTTATGCCATTTACCTTCGATCCAACCTTTGATGATACCAGACTACAAAATCAGCACTTAACACAAGAAATTGAGGCTTTAAAGCGGTTTATTACCCCTGATCATGAGTTGCTTGATGGCCATGATATGCTGGGATACCGTCTAGAGCGGGAAAAAGACTCAGTAGATGAAATTACACAGATGATAAAAGAAGAAACCTATGTTGACCCAAGTCTTTCTCCACAAGAAAACTTAGAAAAAAAAGAAGAGCTATTGGCACAAATCAAGGAACACCAGGCAGATATTAAAAAGCTACAAAAGCAACGGATAGAAATTCCAAAAGCCATTGCGCGGTTTGAAAAAATTCAACAAGCTAAAAAAAATGATGTGGCTGTTTTTAAAATTTCTAAAGACACTACCCGCGAGGAAATCAAAACCTTACTCAAAGCCATAGAAACAAGATTACAAACAGTGCGATTGCGCGATGAAAAGCGCGTGCTGACTTATCTACAATTGCATCTTGATATGGCGAAAACCATGATAGACACTGGCAAGGCTTTAGAAGATGATTATCTTTATTTGCATCAACGAGAATTAAAATATCTTGGCAATATTGAACCTTTAAAGCCCGTGCAAACACGTGTTGCAGTAAATATGATGGAAAATATTTTACAACACCTTGTGAGTGAACAAGATAGGCTGCGACAAAAGGGCTCCCCATTGCATGAAGCCTTCACGCGTCCTATTCAAAAAATAACGCAAAGATTAAATGACGTTGTGCATGATCCTGACACCATTCACCATCAAGGAAAAATGAGAGAAACAGTGATGGTGGTTGCACGTTTAGCAAATACCCTTGAACGAGAAAAAGAAGTGTCTCCTTCATTTAAAGATAGATTAAGAAATATGGTCAATGGTTTTAGGGCGTTTATGGATAATGTCTTTGGCATTAAGATCTCAGAAGTTGAGTCTTTAAAATCAAAAACCTTAACCAATATGTATGATACGCAAAGGGAAACTCGCCGACTGGCACGATTAGCGCCACGACATGAGCCAGATAATGTCAGGCCAGATAA
>JBFXKR010000074.1:0-6867 GCA_050173595.1 Candidatus Berkiella sp. | reverse complement strand
AGCGCAGCCATTTGGATAAAAAACTTTTCTGACAACGGTAATGGGATTGGTATGGCGCCTTCTGGCCAAATAATAAGTCCCGACGTTGTTAATACTTGATTGGTTAAATTACGATAGGTTTGTACGATATTAGCAACATGCGCAGGATCCCAGCGCATTAATTGGGGAATATTACCTTGTAATAAAGATACGTTTAGAATTTGATCAGTTTGCTGTGTTCCTTGAATTTGCTTAGCACCAAAAGCCAGCGCCCATATTGCTACTAAAGTGATAAATAATTGATTTCTCAGTTTAGCGTTATCTTTATTCTCAAAATAATACATTACAATGTTATACAATAAACTGCCAACCAACACGGCAAGCCAAGAAACAGCAAACACGCCGCCAAGGGGTGCAAAAGCATGTAGTTGACTATTTATCTGTGAGTAGCCAATGTATAACCATGGAAAGCCAGTTAATATCCATCCTCTGGCAATTTCAAATACTGTCCAAAGGGCAGGGAAAATAACAAGCGTTCGTACTATCTCATGTTTATTAAAGTATTTATTTAAAATCCAACTCATGATCGCAGGATAAACACTCATTAATAAAATAAATAACCCTGTGATAATGGCTGCTAACCATGATGGGGTATTACCATAGACATGAATGCTGTGATAAACCCAATTTACGCCCATGCCAAACATACCAAGGCCGTAGCACAAACCTACCACAAGCGCCATTTTGGGCTTTTGTTTTGCTAAACACCACAATAATAAAGCGGGGGAAACAATCCCTGCGATACCAATATTGTAAGGCGCAAAAGCATACGTTAATAAACCACCGCCGAGAATAGCGATAATATAGGGTAAATAAGGTTTTATTTTTTTGTAGAGTTCCTTCATGATGCTCCCTGTTTTTTATCGATTATTTTTCTTTGGGGGTAAGTATGGTTTGTAAAACTTGAATGCGTCGATTATTGGCTCGAAGTACTTTAAAAGGGATCTCTTCAAGCATAAGAGTCTCACCGCGTTTGGGTAGATGGCCAAATCCTTGTAAAACAAGTCCGCCGATAGTGTCATATTCATCATCTTTCAGCGCTGTGCCAAAGAAATGATTAAACTCTTCAATCGGTGTAATAGCTTTTATTGAGAAAGTGTTATCTTTGTGCTGGCGGATATAGACATCTTTATCGATGTCGTGTTCATCTTCAATGTCACCTACAATTTGCTCTAGAATATCTTCAATTGAAACGAGTCCGGTTACGCCACCATATTCATCGACAACAATCGCGATATGGTTACGGTTTTTTCGAAATTCATTCAGTAATACGCCCAAGCGCTTATTTTCAGGCACAAAAACGGCTGGTCTTAAAATATCTTTGAGTGAAAATTTATTGACTTCATCTTCTATTGAGAACATCAGTAAATCTTTGACCATTAAGATACCAATCACTTCATCTTTATTTTCGCCAATGATGGGTATGCGAGAATGGCCAGACTTAATTGCAACAGGCAGTATTTGTTCATATGAGGCGTCTTTTTGCACTACAACCATTTCTGCTCTAGGGAGCATAATTTCGCTAACAGTCATGCAAGAGACTTGTAAAACACCTTCAATCATTCTTAAGGAATCAGGATCCAGCAAATCGTGTTGGATGTCTCTTAACAACTCAAGTAGTTCATCACGAGTTTTAGGATTTTTACCTAATGCGCTACTTAATCGTTTTAACCACGAGGGCGAATTACTTTGATTACTATCATCATCATTCATGTATGTTTGTCACTCTATACGGATCACTAAACCCTAACGTTGATAAAATGGCAACTTCTTGGCGCTCCATGATTGTAGCTTCTTGGTCATTTTCATGATCATAGCCAAGTAAGTGCAAAACGCCATGTACAACCATATGTGCCCAATGCTGTGTGAATGATTTACCTTGGGCATTCGCTTCTTGTGCAACAACACTTGCACAAATAACAATGTCCCCTAAAATGTCACCTCGCAAAGCCTCGGGTAAATTGCATCTAAAGGATAATACATTTGTTGGCTTTTCTTTTTTTCGGTAGTGGTGATTTAAAGTCGTCATTTCAGGCTCATCAACAATCCTGATAACTAACGAACCACTGGATTTTTGTTGGCGCAAAGTTGCGTTTACCCATGCTTCAATCTCGTTGCTAGCAGGGCATGCTTCATCGCTGGCAATTTGAATATCGATGCCTTTCATTACTCCTCACTATTCCCCTGGTTTTCAGATTTCTCATAAGCTTTAACAACCAGCTGCACCAAGGGGTGTCTGACAACGTCTTTTGCTTCAAAAAAAGTAAAACTCATTTCTTGAATATCTTTTAAAACGTGAATAGCATGTTTTAGGCCCGACATCACGCCTTTAGGCAGATCAACTTTAGTGATGTCACCTGTAATCACCGCTTTTGATCCAAAACCAAGTCTGGTTAAAAACATTTTCATTTGTTCGCGCGTTGTGTTTTGGCTTTCATCTAAAATGATGAAGGCATCGTTCAAGGTTCTTCCGCGCATATAGGCAAGGGGGGCAAGCTCTATTACATTTCGTTCGATTAACTTGCTGACGCGCTCAAAACCTAACATATCATAAAGCGCATCATAAAGTGGTCGTAAATAGGGATCGATCTTCTGACTTAAATCCCCTGGTAAAAATCCTAACCTTTCACCTGCTTCAACAGCTGGGCGCACTAACACAATTCTTTTTACTTTTTGGGCTTCTAAGGCTTTAACGGCCATGGCAACAGCTAAGTAGGTTTTACCCGTTCCTGCTGGCCCAATACCAAAATTGATATCATGTTGTGAAATCTTGTTAAGATAGTGATGTTGATTTTTACTATGAGGTTTAATCAAACCATTTCTGGTTTTAATGATTAAATCTTCATTTTGGTTTTCATCTATTAAAGTAGGCATAGGTTGCGAGTTAGATTTTTCAAGCATTTGTACACTTTCTTGTATGGATAAATGAATGGTGGCAGGATCAAGCTCTGTGCCATTAAGCGTTTGCTCATAAAGTTTGTTAATAAGATTGTGAGTCGTGCGAACGGCAATTTTTTCACCCATGATTTGAAAGACATTGCCTCGGTTGCTAATTTGCACACCCAGTCGACGTTCAATTTGCCGTAAATGCTCATCAACATGACCGCATAAGCTCATTAACCTGCGATTATCAATAGGTGTTAATGATATTTCACAATAACTGACTTTCTCGCTCAAGGGCGTTCCTGGTGGCCTTATAAAAAGGGGTTCATCTTTAAGCATAACTCTTAATGATTGGCCTGCAAAGCGCTAATCCGTTGTAAGTCTAAATTATCCATATAAATCATAGGCTTATTAAGTTGACTGAAGTTCGCCTCTAAGTGAATTGGGTCTTGCCTGTATTATGTGTACATCCACAAACTGCCCAAGTAGGGACTTATCCCCAATGAAGTGTACTGCCCGATTATTTTCCGTTCTGCCATACAGCTCGGTATCTGGGCTTTTTCTTGAAGGGCTAAGCACAAGGACACGTTCAAGTTTTCCAACCATGCCCATACTGATGTTATTTGCTTGCTGCGCTAAGACATTTTGCAATACGCTTAAACGCTGTTTTTTTACATCCATTGGCACCTCATCATCAAGCAATGCTGCAGGTGTCCCAGGTCTTGGGCTGTAAATAAAGCAATAGGATAAATCAAAGCCCACGCTTGTTACTAAATTGAGTGTTGCTGCAAAATCATCTTCAGTTTCACCTGGATAACCAACAATAAAATCAGATGAAATGGATATGTCTTTTCTTGCTTCTCTTAGTTTTCGAATTTTAGACTTATATTCCAATGCAGTATGATGACGTCCCATTAAACTTAAAATTCTGTCTGATCCACTTTGCACGGGTAAATGTAAATGATTAGCAAGTTCGGGGACATCGCGATAGGCCTCGATTAAACTTGGTGCAAATTCATTTGGGTGCGAGGTTGTGAAACGTATCCTTTTAATGCCATCTATTTTAGCAACATAGCGAATGAGTAATGCCAAATCAGCAATATGACCGTCATGCATGAGTCCGCGATAAGCATTCACATTTTGACCAAGCAAAGTGATTTCTTTAACCCCTTTTTGGGCAAGATGAGCTACCTCGGCAATCACATCATCAAAGGGGCGATTAATTTCTTCTCCCCTGGTGTAAGGTACAATACAATAAGAACAATATTTGCTGCAGCCTTCTTGAATTGAAACAAAAGCACTAGGACCATCTGCTTTAGGCTCAGGTAAACAATCAAATTTCTCAATAAGTGGAAATGAAATATCGATGGCAGGTTTGCCTTTGCGTTTTACTTGATTAAGTAAAGAAGGCAAGCGATGCAAAGTCTGCGGCCCAAAGACGATATCCACATAAGGCGCTCTTGAGCGAATAGCGGCCCCTTCTTGGCTCGCAACACATCCGCCAACACCAATAATAATGTTTGGGTTTGTCTCTTTAAGTTCGCGCCATTGCCCTAAACGAGAAAATACTTTTTCTTGTGCTTTTTCGCGAATAGAGCAGGTGTTCATTAACAGCACATCCGCATTATCCGGGGAATCTGACAACTTTAACCCATGGCTTGCTTGAAGTAATTCTGCCATGCGCTTAGTGTCATACTCATTCATCTGGCAGCCCCAAGTTTCTATATATAATTGTTTTTCCACAAAAAGGGCCTATTGGACTTCAAAAAGAAAATGCAAATTCTAACGGCTTTTTATGAGGGAAGCCACATCGAATATTATATGTTATCTAACTAATTTTTTATTATTGTGAAACCACACAAGTCAGCTTACCTTGGCTGCTTTGGTTGACCTTGCAAAAACCATCTAACGAAGTGCCTTCATTATTCACAAAGTCACAGGCATCGCCATCTTCTTTATCTGCGCAAGCAGTGCTTGCCTCTTGGGTATTGGTATCACAATAACCTGGTATACAAATTGCCAAAATACCTAAACATAAGAGGGCATTGACTATCGTTTTCATTGCTTATCCTTGATGTAAAAAGACTAAATTCTGATAAAAATATTATAGTATTACCTTAATAAAAGATACGTACCCTGACTTTCATATTCATCTAAGAAGAGCATGTTGTTAAATAAAGAGATATTAAAAATAAGGTTTGCGAAGCTGACGAGTATTCAAGTGAAGAAATATTTAGAAAACTAAATTCAAAGATGTTTTGATAGCACTGTGCACAAGTGAGAATAGTTGATTGGTTTTGTTAAATAATCATCCATGCCAACTGAAAGACAATGTTCTTTGGTGCCTTTAAGGGTATCGGCAGTTAGTGCAACAATAATGAGCTTGTTGTTTTGATCATGAGTTTGTAGTTCACGAATTTTTTGAGTGGCGACAAACCCATCCATTCCGGGCATGTGACAATCCATGAATATTAAATCATATTTATCTTTCTTGATGGCGTCAATCGCTTTTGAGCCAGATGGTGCAACATTGGTATGGCATCCTAGTGTTTTTAACATATCACAAAGCACCGACTGATTCATGAGATTGTCTTCTACAACTAATATATTTGCTTGAAATTGTGGAACATGTACTAAGGTCGGTTTTTGGGCTTGTAAGGATGGTTTATTCTCTGCTTTATCCAATACCAGCGTAAATGTAAATCGACTACCAGTACCAAGCATTGAGGTTACGGCTATCTCTCCACCCATCAATGAAACTAAATGTTTGCAAATCGCTAGCCCAAGACCTGTGCCGCCATATTCTCTGGTCGTTGATTCATCAGCTTGAGAGAATGCCTCAAAGATCTTTGATTGCATTTCTTCCTTAATTCCAATCCCATTGTCTTTAACACTAAATTGCAATACTATTTTATTCATATAAGCGCTTTTTAGGGTTACCTCGATGCTGATCTTGCCATTTTCTGGCGTAAATTTTAGCGCGTTATTAACAAGATTATTCATAATTTGTCGAATTCTAAAAGCATCACCATTAACAGCACTTGGAATCTCATCATCAATTATTAAGTCGATTGCAATATTTTTCTCTTTGGCTTGTGCTAAATAGATAATTAAGAGCGAGTTTAGCTCTTCTTTTAGATTAAATTGTTTATTCTCAAAATTAACTTTACCTGCTTCAATTTTAGAAAAATCTAAAATATCTCCTATTATCCTTAATAATGAGTTGGCACTGTCAAAGCATTTTTTAGCATAATTTGTTTGGGCATCATCCAATGGGGTATGCATCAGTAGTTGTAACATACCTAAAACCCCATTCATGGGGGTGCGAATTTCATGGCTCATGTTGGCCAAAAATTGCGCTTTAGCAAGGTTTGATTCTTGCGCAGCTTTAAGAGATGACTTCAGTAAATTTTCCGTCTCAATTTGTTTTGAGATGTCACGAAAAATTAAAACGGCGCCGCCAAATAGCTTATCATTGATGAGCGGAAGTGGATTAATTGAAAATGAGACAGGATGATCAACACCTTGAAAAGTTTTAATTCTTCCTTTCTCGCAATGATAGATCTCCCCAATAGCACATTTTTCTTGTAGCTTTTCTAAACTGATTTCAGATAATTCATCTTTCTTTTCTTCAAATAAAATAAAGACTTCATAAAAAAGCTTTCCAATAAAATTGCTATTTGAGCAACAAAGAAGCTTGGTGGCGGTAGTATTTAAGCTTGCTATTTTCCAAAAAGGATCTAACACACAAAACCCATCTGAGATAACCGCTTGAATAATTTCCTTTTCTTTTTGGAGTGTCTCTCTTAAATCTTGCATTTCTTGAGATGATATTTCCATTGAGCGCTCAATGATCTAGCGACTTTGGTCAGCCTCCGAATAGGCAGTATTAACACTTGATAACAGTTTTATAAAGTTATCTGAAAATGTTTCATTACTAGCGAA
>JBFXKR010000073.1:0-6958 GCA_050173595.1 Candidatus Berkiella sp. | reverse complement strand
CTTATGGTATGCGCCAAAATTTTTGTATTGGCTTTTGATTTTAAAATGAACCGTATTAAGCCCAGTCCTTTTTTGATAAGAGACCAGATTTTAAGATTTTGATAATTTTTAGAAATATAACGCGGTAAATCCAATAAATGATTTAATTCATTGGGCATACCTTTTTCTGAAAAGGTCCAAGGATCGGGTAAAAAGAAAGGCACATGTTGTGCTTTATTGCGCGCACCGTTCATGACGCCCCATACGCCAACTGAAATTTTATGGTTTGACAAAGTTTCCCAACATTGTTCAAACGCTAAATCAGGCACATCACCAAGATGTTTGATTTGATGCGAACTGGAAGGCGTGCTAGCGTGAATGGAAACCCACTGTACCCAAGGCTCTAAGTAGCCACTGTTATATCTGTCATTGGTTTTATAGTGAGATTGTTTAAACGCCAAGACTTTCGCCAGGGCAGGTAATTTATGTTGTTTGGTGGCTTCAAATAATAATTCTGTATTGAACTCATTAAGCTCAACAACGACCACAGGTTTTTTTATGGTAGACACCTTAAGTTAGTCCTTCAACATCTTGTAAGATTTCGCGCTAATACTATAACGTGCAAAGGGCTAAAAAGTCCCGTATTATGTCGAGCGCATGCGTTATTACGTATTCATCATTGGAGAGGTGCCAGAGTGGCCGAATGGGGCGGTCTCGAAAACCGTTGTACCTTTACCGGTACCGAGGGTTCGAATCCCTCCCTCTCCGCCAATTAAAAAATACACACCCAGTGTGTATTTTTTAATTGGAAGAAAGTTGGGATGAGAACCCGAAGGAGAGGGTCGACAAAAATGTAAGCGAAGCGATACCGAAGGTATCCGCGCACATTTTTGGGCGGATGTCGTAAGACATCGCCCCGAAGGGGTGAGCAGGAGAACGCGAAGCGGAACCTGCGAATCAATCCCTCCCTCTTGGCCAATTAAAAAATACACACCCAGTGTGTATTTTTTAATTGGAAGAAAGTTGGGATGAGAACCCGAAGGAGAGGGTCGACAAACCTATTCCCCTCCTTCTAGAATTCACAACAAAGGATTGTCCATGAAAATCAAAAATATCGTCTTTGATGTTGGAAACGTATTGGTTCGATATGATCCAACCTATATCATTGCAAAATCATTTCCAGCACATCCTGATCAAGCATCCCTAGTGCAGGGAATATTTAAACACCAAACCTGGTTAGATCTGAATTTAGGGATTATCTCAGAAGCCCAAGCGTTGCAAGAATATCATGAAAGATTAGGTTTAGAATTAGAACATTTGCAACAAATGGCCCATATTACCCGCGAATCTTTGACGCCTATTGCGGGTAGCTTTGAATTATTGCGACGATTACACACAAGTTATCAACTTTATGCCTTAACGGATAACACACACGAGATTATGGCGCACTTGCAAGAGCGCTATGATTTTTGGCCGCTCTTTAGAGGCGTGGTCGTATCCGCTCGTATTGGCCATTTAAAGCCTTCTCGAGAAATTTATGATCATCTGCTAACAAGCTACCAGCTTAATCCAAAAGAAACTGTCTTTATGGATGATATGCCAAACAATGTTCATGGCGCTAAAGAGATGGGTATGTTTGCGATACAGTTTGAAAATACCGAACAAGCTATCGCAGCCTTAAAGGAATTGGGTATTAAGATATAATTATGATTTTTAGCTACAATGCCATTTTTCAAAATCACTTAACCTTAGCGGTGTTTGGTTGCCTTTGGTTTACCTTTATTTTTATGTATTTGGTGAAAAACAACTTAGCGCGCTTTAGTGCCTTTTTAGTTTCTTTGCTACTTGGCATTGTGGTGGGGCATATTGAACCTATTGGTTTTGGGCTCATTGCGCTATTTGGCCTGCTTTTTTATATAAGTTATCAAGCAAATAACAAATGGCTCAGAAAAGGCGCTTTTTTAATCGTGTTAGCAGGTGCTATCGCCATCATGTTAATGCCTGTGCCTGGCATGAATAACTGGCATCCCATCACCAGACTTTATATTACCGATGATGCTATTCCTTATTCTATGCATTTTACCTTTGATAAATCATTAATAGGTTTGTTTTTTATATGGTTTAGCGCCTACTCACTTGCCAATGAAGGACATTGGAAAAACGTACTTAAAACGGGTTTCTTATGTGGGTTGGTTGCTGTCGCCATATTGTTACCGTTATCGCTTGGATTGGGTTATGTTAAATTTGATCCTAAATTTAACCGTTTCTTTTTTCTGTGGGCGCTTAACAACTTATTTTTTGTGAGCATTGCCGAAGAAGCACTTTTTCGCGGCATGATCATGCAATCGTTAATGAACTTGTGGCAAAACTATCGCATCGGCAAATGGCTGGCGCTTATCATCAGCGCTAGCTTATTTGGACTTGCTCATTACAAGGGTGGCAGTAAATATATGTTGCTTGCCGGTGTGGCAGGTATTTTGTATGGCTATGCTTACATGAGAACAAGAAAAGTTGAAGCCAGTGTGTTAACGCATTTTATGGTGAATAGCATCCATTTTGTTTTCTTTACCTATCCTGCACTGGCATCGGCGTTTGAATAGCTTAAATGGCGTCCAATCGCGCCCATAAGCCATTCAATAATGAAAGCGCCTGGGGATATTTTCTATTAACCGAATTTATGGCTAAGAATCATTGGTACTCGATTACTGTGACCAGCGAGGCGAATTTCTTCTGTCACCATGTTCTTCCGTTTTATGCTGATTTTCGCTGATCTGTGCTTTTTCTTTTTCGGCAGCACCAATAGAGCCAAAAGCAAAAAGAAAAGGATTACCTTCAGATGGTGTTTCCTGTACAGAATAATTATTATTATTATTTATTTTGAGCTCCCCTATAGCATCGGTAATCTCATCTACATTTGCTTTTGCAGGAGTATCTATTTGGAGGCTTTCTACAGCATGAGTTATCTTCGCTAATGCCGTGTCTTTATTTTCAATAATCTGCGTCGCCATCATTTTTTCTACGGTTGTTTCTCTTGTCTCCGAGACTTTACCGTCAGCAGAAAAATCAGCTGAAAATAGTTTACCTTCTAAACCATCTGGCTGTTGGGTTAATCGGTTATTGTCAAGACAAAGCGAATTACCACGTGTTTTTTTGATAAATTTTATAAATGTTCCAGGCAAATCACTTAATTGGTTGTGGCTAAGGTTAAGATGAGTAAGACTTCGCAGATCCCCAGGTTTTATATCCACAGTGGTTAATTTATTGTGATGAAGGTCAAGCGTAGCAAGATGTGTTAGTTCCCCAATTTGTGGTGGCAATTTAGTTAATTGGTTATTGTGAAGGTCAAGAATACGAAGATCTCTTAGCTGTTTAATTTGCACAGGCAAGGTGGTCAAAAAGTTTTGCGAAAGAAAAAGAAACGCAAGATTTTTCCAATATTTTTCAAGCTTAGGGTCATTGAGTAAACGACTAGGAAACACTTTAAGGCCACTATTACTACAATCTAATATGCAACTATCACGATTGATTTCCTTGCGATTGATTTCCTTGCGAATTTTTGTTTCAGCATCTCTAGCTGTTTTCCAGTCAATAAAGGCCCAACAAAGCTGTCTATTATCACTATCTTTGCTATTTTCTTTTTCCTTAGCTATCTCATATGGGGTTTGATTCTTATTATTTTTAATGTCAATTTTTATCTCGGGGTTTTCTAAAAGATGTTTTACCTCGAGCAGATCTTCTTTTTCACAAGCCCGATGAAGAGCGGTATTACCTTCATCGTCTTGATCATTCACGCCCACACTTGCTTGTTCTGGGGATGGTTGTAGATCTTTTATTTCAGCTAATGTTTGTTTAATTGAATCTCCTTGTTCACCACCCATAGTATAGCGTGAGGTTCTACGGTCATCTTCTATAGATTTATTTACGAAATCGCTAAGGTTTTTAAGTCCTGCAAACATATCTAACACAGATCCTGCAGGTTGTTTTTTGCTTCCTTTGGGTTTTCCTTTGTTACTACTTGGCTTTTCAATAGTGCTTGCTCTTTGGGTAGAGTGTAAAGCATGCTCTTTGGCCTTGAGTTCCTTTTTTTGCTTTGCTTCTTTCTTTTTCGCTCTCTTTTTCTTGCTCTTGCTGGTAGATGGTTGGGCCGCTTCTTGTGTAGTGCATAGTGCTGGCGTTTCTTCTTGGTCTATGGTTTGTATTTGTGCGCTGATATCAGGTTTTAACCCGTGCTTTTCAAATGCAGCAAGAATTTCCGGTGATTGCAATCCTTGTCCTTCAAAATGCTTATCTAGGATTTGTTTTGCTAAAGTTAAATGCCCTTCTTTTAGGAGAGTACAATATTTATCTGCCCATGCACTTGTCGATGAATGAACTGGCGCTTGTGCAGTATTTTGACTTAGATAATCCGTGGGCAAGGCCTCTGTAAGGCGTTGAATTAAGTTTTTAGAGCGAGGTTCGCTCGCATTTTGTACGATGCAAAGTCTTTGTGTTGCGCGCGTAGTAGCCACAAAGCAAGCAGAAAGTATGGCTGAGTACTTTTGCTCGCTTTGAGTTTTCGCATTAGGGGCTAAAGATTTATTAACTTCAAAGAGTTTTTTTTCTTCTAAAATTTTATAAAGGATTACAGTTTGGTATTCTAATCCTTTTATTTCATCAGGGGTGAAGACTTGTGTGAAATTAAAATTCATTTTAGCTTCGTGTACAAATTCTTTATGCGTCACGATGCAGGCATTTGCATCATTTGCCATGGCTCTAATTTGAACTGCTGTATTCTCTTCACTGGGTTCTAACCATTGTATAACACCACCATTTTTTAGTGTTGAAGAACTAATTTTTGGTTCTGTTTTTCCTTTTGGCGCAAACTGCAATCGTAAATTATTAAAAACAGATGCCACCTGCATAATATTAGCGGGGCAACGATAATGGGTCGAAAGCTCAACAACGGTAGGATTGGTTAATAAAGACTTTATATATATGCTTTTTGGATTTTCATCCTGAAGATTTTGTCTTGGATCTAAAAAATAAACCAGCTGTTGATTTTTTGCTAGTTGTAAAAGGCAGCGAAGCTGTAAATGAGAAAAGTCTTGTGCTTCATCTATGATAACTAAATCATAAGTTCCATTTTCCAATGCTAATTTACAAAATTCACTTAATGTTAAATTGTTATCTTGAATATATTTTTTCCATTTATCATAACACGCTTGAATCCATTTTCTGTGATTAGCATCATCAAACAGACATTGTTTTTTTCCTATACCTTCTTTTGAAGTATATTTGCCGTTATCATAGCCTGATATCGTTCTGAATTCTTGATAAACAAGAGAAGCATTGTCTTCAATAAATTTTTTCTTATTTTTAACTTCTTTATTATTTAAACCATCAAGATATTCTTTCAAAAATTGATGGTAGTGCTCTTCACCATTATTTTGCAGTCCATTGCTAAGCGCTTCATAAGTTGAAATTGTTATATTGTTAGAATTTATACCGCTATTATTTAGAGCATGTTGAACATGTTTAATCAGATAGGGTGATTGGGATATATATAATACTTTGCTTTCTTCTTGGATAGCCGCCTTTTCTAATATTGCCATCGCCATTACAGTTTTGCCTGAACCTGGGGGACCTTCAACAATTAAAGGTGTTTTTGCAGCAAGCACACCTTTTTGCACATCATCTAAGACTAAACATTTATTATTGTTAAATAGGACGGGGGTTAATTTGGCCTTTGAGGCTGGCTCTTTTTGGACTCCTTTTTTTGATGGTTTTTCTGAACTTTGTTGAGTGAGTTCTTTTAGCGTATTAGTCGCAGCCGCTATATAGGGATTTAAGTATTTTTGCGCCATAAACTTTGATTTATGGTATTTATGCTCTTGGCAAATATCGACAATAAGTAAATGTTCAACCTTATTCACATTGATTCTGGTAAATAAAATTCGGGCTTGTTGGTTGTGTCGAATACTCCATAGCTCAAGATTACCAAGTTGTTCTACGTTGCTCCCATGGGTTGTTTGACCATTGACAAGAGAATCGATAGTTTCACGGTAATTTTCGATATCTTGAGTTGATATACCGGCATCAAAATAGTGCGAGGTTGGTCCTGATGATTTTAGATGACTTGTTAGTGGACATTCACGAAGGCAATCAGACTGGGGTTGTTCAGTTTGAACTTCTAAAGTAACACCAGTGCCTTCTAGTGCTTTATGAAGATGTTGTATTTGTTGTTTGCCAAAAGAACGAGGCACAGTGACGGTTTTAACGAGGTATTGCCTAATATAGTTTTGAAAATCCTGATAATCGCCGTTACTGGCTTTCGTTAACAAAGTGTCAAATTCTTCAGGTTGGAATTGCTTTTCTTTCTTTCCTTTTTGATTGCTTTGAGGACCAAATTTCATCTTTAATATCTCCGAGGAAGTGATAGATTTGTAGTAAAAATCTATATGCCAGCAAACCGGCATTTGTGAGTTAAATTTCTGGCAATGTATCATGTCAAGAAAATCACGACAAGTGCATATTCGCACTGGGAGTTTTGATATCAAGTTGTGCAAGGTTGAAAGGCTGTTAACGCATTTGATGGTCAACAGCATCCATTTTGTTTTCTTTACTTATCCTGCTGGCATCGGCGCTTGAGTGAGCATCATTTAGCTAATCATGAGCATGCGCTTTTTTTCGCGCTAAGGGTGGCAGTACTTTAATGGTTTTTATACGGTTATCTTGCACTTGCACAACTTCAATCGGGATGTTGCCGTGGATTAAGCAGCAGGTGCCAACCTCAGGAATGTTTTGTAATTGTTCAATCACCAGCCCATTGAGAGTTTTGGGGCCATCGATGGGTAACTTCCACGCCGCAGCGCGATTAAATTCCCGAACAGCTGTTGAGCCTTCAACTAAATAAGAGCCGTCTTCTTGGGCATGAATAGAGGTATAAACCGCAGCCATAGTGGTTGTGAATTCACCTACTATCTCTTCGAGGATATCTTCT
>JBFXKR010000072.1:0-6997 GCA_050173595.1 Candidatus Berkiella sp. | reverse complement strand
ACGTCATTTATGTTTGGGTTAATATTAACTTTGTTAACTTGCCTTTATCTATTGGTAGAAGTTGTGAAGCCAATGTTTAAAAAATGGCACGATGGCGCCAAAACAGTCAGTGAGATGATGTAGGCCATATCACTTCATACTTAGGCAATATAAGGTATAATAGCCGCCTATAGCATGGAGTAAGATATGAAGGCAGTGTGGTCACAATGGCGTAATCGCTGGGCAGCATTTGCCCATGATTTGCTTAGTATTCCGGTAGCCTGGTTAGGGGCATATTGGTTACGTTTTAATCTAGACGAGATCCCGCAAGAAATATTAGCGCAAGCATTTTTAACATTGCCTTGGGTAGTGTTATTTCAGGCAAGTGCACTTTGGTTTTTTGGTTTATATCGCGGTGTTTGGCGATTTGCATCAATACCGGATTTAATTCGTATTGTAAAAGCAATTACCATGGGCAGCTTGATGACGTTATTGGCAGTCTTCTTGGTCACACGTCTGCAACATCTTCCGCGCTCTGTGATTCCACTTTACAGTATGACCATGCTCTTTATTTTAGGTGGCTCACGCTTTTTATATCGATGGTATAAAGACAAGCGTTATTTCGCTAGAGCCTCATCGCGTGTGCTTGTTATCGGTGCAGGACGTGCAGCTGAGGGCTTGGTGAGAGATCTGTTACGAGATGTTAAGAGTAGCTATATTCCCGTTGCGCTTGTTGATGATAGCTTACAAAAGCGGGGTCGAGAGCTACATGGGATCAGAGTGGTAGGAACTTGTGACGACATCCCACAAGTGGCGGCGCGTTATGCTATCGATATGATTTTGATTGCAGTGCCTTCAGCTAAAGCCAGTGAAATGAGGCGAATTACCCAAATTTGCGCTTCAACAAAATTACCCGTTCGAACACTACCTAGCACGAATGATTTAGTTTCAGGGCTTGTCTCTGTTAAAAATCTGCGAGAAATTTCACTTGAGGATCTTTTAGGTCGAGATCCGGTCACACTTGATTGGGGTGCGATTGACAAAGCAATCACGGGTAAAGTGGTATTAGTCAGTGGCGGTGGTGGCTCAATTGGCTCTGAACTTTGCCGCCAAATTATGAATCTTTCTCCTAAGCAGTTAGTTATATTTGACAATAGTGAATATAATTTATTTTGTATTCAACAGGAGCTTGATGAAAAGTTTGCTGCTAAAAAAATGACTATTCACTATTATTTGACCGATCTTTGCGACGTTGCTGCAATGAGTAAATTGCTTCACAAGCATCATGTGCAAATCATTTTCCATGCGGCGGCCTTTAAGCATGTGCCGTTATTAGAGCCCCAAATTAGAACAGCTGCGAGAAATAATATTTTAGGCACCTATGGTTTAGCACAAGCTGCCATTGATATGGGCGTCGAAAAATTTGTCTTAGTTTCTTCAGATAAAGCAGTTAATCCGACCAATGTCATGGGGGCGACCAAACGCGTTGCTGAATTGGTTTGTCAATACTTCAATGGACAGCAAAAAACACAATTTATCACTGTTCGTTTTGGTAACGTGTTGGGCTCGCGAGGCTCAGTGGTGGAGACCTTCCAAAAGCAATTAGAGCAAGGCGGTCCTGTCACGGTGACGCACCCAGATGTTACGCGTTATTTCATGACCATCAAAGAAGCCAGCCAATTAATATTACAATCGCTGGCGATTGGTGAGGGTGGAGAATTATTTGTGCTTGATATGGGCGAGCCAATCAAAATTAGTTTCATGGCAGAACAAATGATTCGATTAGCTGGCCATAGTGAAGAAGATATTAAAATTGAATATATTGGTTTAAGACCAGGTGAAAAGCTTTTTGAAGAATTATTTCATCAAAACGAACCCCATATGAATACTTCTCATGCAAAAATATTAAAAGCACACTCAAGAGTAATCGAAAGAAACCGATTTGAACAAAGTCTGTTTGAATTACAAGATGCAATTAGCAAGTGCTCCGAGGAAGATACTTTTCGTATTATCAAAGAGCTGGTGCCGGAGTTATCTTCGCCCAAACATCAGCAAGTCATTGTGACCAATAAACGTCAAGAAATTTTGGTATAAAGGAGTCTGGTAAATGGCAGTGCCTGTGACAAAAGCAATCTTTCCTGTAGCTGGTCTAGGAACGCGCTTTTTGCCTGCAACAAAAGCTAACCCTAAAGAGATGTTACCTATTGTTGATAAACCTTTAATTCAATATGCTGTAGAAGAAGCCATTAGTGCTGGCATCACAGAGCTTATCTTTGTAACCAGTAGCTCTAAACGCGCTATTGAAGATCATTTTGATACTAATTTTGAATTAGAGCATCGATTATCATCTCAGGGTAAATCTGAGCTTTTAGATATGGTCCAAAAGATAGTTCCTAAAGGGGTGGATTGTATTTACGTGCGCCAACCCCAAGCGCTAGGGCTTGGGCATGCGGTACTATGTGCTCGACAAGTCGTAGGTAACAATCCCTTTGCGGTATTGTTAGCGGACGATTTAATTGATGGCACAACCCCATGTTTAAAGCAAATGCTCAATGTTTATCATGAAACCAATGCCAGTGTGATTGCTGTTGAAAAGATAGCGCCTAATGACTCTGATAAATACGGGATTATTGCTGTTGATAATGATTGGCATGGGCAAGGATATATCAAATCGATAGTTGAAAAACCAAAACCAAGCGAAGCACCTTCTAATTTAGCGGTTGTTGGTCGTTATATTTTATCGGCAAGAACTTTTGATCATCTTGCCTGTTTGCCCCCAGGTCGTGGTGGCGAAATTCAACTCACCGATGCTATTGCTAATTTGCTGAAACAGGAAAAAGCGATGGGATTACTATTTGATGGTATTCGTTACGATTGTGGTAGCAAATTAGGCTATATGCAAGCTACTATCACTTTAGGGTTGCGACATCCCGAACTCGGTGCAGATTTCAAAGCTTATCTAAAAGAAACATTGATCTCATTGTAATTTTTAGCCTCGCCTTTAAATGCATGTACAACGTAATCAGAGCTTACGATTGTATATATAATAGTCCCTTGGTAATATAAAGCCTACTGACTAATAAAATTATATTGCTAAGCGTGTATGCGCACGAGGTGAATCATGGCTGATCATGACAACACTACTCATGACAAAAAAGAAAAGCACGGCATTTTTTATTTTATTCAGAAACTATTTTCTAAAAAATCTGAAGTTCAACAACATAAAGTCAGCGAGCAAAACGGTCAGGATTATCATTTAGAGCCAAAGTATTGGCCAGAAGTGATTGATTTTATCGATAATTTAAACAATTTGATCAAAATACATACGATTGAAGATTCGAATATTCAACATATTAACCAAAGAATTGTGGACTATGTTGTTGAACAAATTAATGTCAAAGGTTCGTTAAGAGATATTGAGCAACGCTATAGTGCTCTAAATACCCTCGCCGATCGTATACAAAGCAACACAATTAGCAAAATTGTTGGTTTAAAACATATCGCGACAACCCATGCTGATTTTTCAGAAGCTATTGAGGAATTTAAAAAGCGGCTCTCACAAAGACACCAAAGCGAAATTGCTTTTTATGCAAATAAGATCCAAGACAACTCCACAATGAGCCATTAATGTCTGTTTGTATATACAGCACTATTTTGAAGTCGTCCGCCAAATGGAGTAAGATTGATAAATAACTATATTAGACTAAAGCAGACCTACTATAAAACAGGTGAGGAGGAATTTATGTCAGACGATAAGCCAGAAGAAAAGAAATCCAAATGGGGCATTAACATTAAAATGCCTGATCTTAAGGGTGTGACCGATGCCGCAAAAAAGCTAGGCGATCAAGCAAAGCAAGCAAGTTCGCAAGCAATGCAAGCCGGCACACAAGCAATGCAGGCAGGCACCAAAGCAGCTAAAGAAGCATCCGATAAAGCGCAAAGCATGATGAAAAAAGATGCTAAAGATAAACCGGAAGATAAACCGGAAGATAAACCAGAAGATAAAAAACCTTCTCCATAAGGTACAATTATGTTGCAAACGCTTGACGATGATGTTGTATTAAAAGCAACATCAGAAGTATCTTTAAAAAAGGCTTCAAAAATCGCCAAGTTTAATAGTGTGCTTGATCAAGCGCTTCTACATATTCGTGAATCGCCAACCTTCTTAAAAGAAGAAGGTATTATAAGAATTTCAGGTTCTAAAACTGAAATTGATAGTGCTTTTGAAAAAATGCTCGGTAAACCAACGGCTGATCTTTCTGGTGATCCAAGCCAAAACCCTTTATCTTCACTAGGTGATTTTACCTCTAATCCACACAATGTGATTGGGTTACTAAAGAAATGCTTAAGAGATTATCCGATTCATTGGTCAAAAGAGGCTCAAGAAGAGTTTGAAAAATTTAGACAAAGCAATCAAAGTGAGAAAGAAGAAGAAAATAAAATGAGCTTTGAGCAGCTCATTGATAATTTAATAGCTAGAAAATTATATGATGAAGCCAAAGTGTTGCATAATATATTACATCTTTGTTATCAAGCGTCTCTTCAAGGCGAAGCGAATAAAATGCCAGCTTCAAATTTATTCTTGGCGCTTGGCCCATCGATAGGGCAATGTTTTGATTTGGCGCTGGACCCTAGTAGCGTTGCATTTGGATTATCGAAACATCCCTTGAGCCAACACAAGGGCGGACAAGCACAATTTTTAAAGGCGATGAAACAAGAAAATACTTATTTTAGCAAGCCGTTTTTTGCAGCAAGACCTGATATTGCTAATGAAATGGCTAAAGAATATGAGGATAAAAAGAAATATCCTCCTCTTGTGAAACCCGTGGTATTTTTAGGCATTAAATTGCCGACGTGGATGAGCAGAATTATTAGAGCATTCAAAAGGAACAAACCAAAAGAAGATCAAAAAGAACGTCAAGCAAAAGAACCATCACCATCACCACAAAATGTTGAATCACCAGCGTCAGTTAATGATCAAAAAGATAATCAACAACCTCTTTCTCCAACGATTGAAGCCGCTATGCAAGCTGCAAAATCAGTAGATCACTCACAACAAGAAGAAAAATCACAACAAAATACAAAGCATAAACATCATGACCATGATAAAAGAAGAAGAAAGCCTATTACGGTTCGCCGCAGTGATGTGTCACAAGATCCAGGTTTAAGAAAGGGTTTAGAACAAAAGCCTTTTAAAGAGCGCAAAGCTTCTGTGCTTGAAAGGCTAGAAGAATCTGATAAGAGAAAACCGCATAAGGGAAAAAAATAGTTAGGATAATAAAAAAAGCGCCTAAGGGCGCTTTTTTTATGTTGAAGGCAGTTATTTCTTAAGAGAGTTGATAGCACTCGTAACATTATCATGGATCTCAAAAATGGAAGAGAAGCCACTAATATCAAATACATCTCTTACATCTTTAGACATATCACATAGTAGAATTTTGCCATCATAGGGTTTTACTTTTTTAGCGGCTAGCAACAATACTCTTAAACCAGCACTGCTGATAAATTGAACTCGTAGGAAATCAATAATCATAGTATTAGAACCAGCGTCGATTATTTCGATCAACTTTTCTTCAAATTCCACGGCAGCAGTGCTATCAATTCTGCCGCTTAATGAAACAACAATTTGACCGTCAATTTTATCGTCTTTGATTTCCATGGTAAGCCCCAATGGTTACATTTGTTACTCTAAAACTTTAGTGATTTTTAACACATTAAAATCACCTTCGCGTATATATTCAACTTTATCCATCAGTGTCATCACTAAATGGATCCCTAAGCCACCAATATCTCTTTCGTCAACCGCTAAATTGGTATTTGGTCTTGTTTGCTTTGTTGGATCAAATTGTACACCATCATCCCTTAGTTCAAGTTCAATGCTATCTTTAAAAACCCGACACTCTAACAGTACGGCATGTTCTTGTTTGTCGGTATAAGCATGGGCAATGATGTTTGTGATAAGTTCATCAACACATAACAAAATTTTATTTATTATAGTATCAGCAATTTGTTGGTCATGCAGGAAGTATTCTACACGCCTGGCAATTCTTGGCGCTTCTTCAGCGCTGTTAGCAAAATGTAGTGTTAAGTGTTGAGAATTCATAGTTGTGCATCCATTCTCAGTTTTGTTTACTAGCTAAATAGCGGATTGCTAGCATTGTTATATCATCACTTTGCGGCCATCCTGACGCAAAACTTGTGATATCCGCTCTAATTGTATTGATTAATTCGTTCGCTGCCAAATCTCGATATTTATCTAAGTTGTCTGACAACTTTTGGTCGCTATACATATTACCGTCTTTATTTTCAGCTTCGGTAACCCCGTCAGTATATAAGAAGAATAGATCACCTTCATTTAATTGTAGCTGATCATCTTTATATTCAAGATCCTCCATCACGCCTAGTGCCATGCCATGGCTTTTAGTGAGACTCTCAACACTTTTATCTTTACGAATAATATAGGGAGGGTTATGACCTGCGTTTGAGTAAGTTAATATTCCAGTTTTTAAATCGAAGGTGGCATAAAAAGTTGTGACAAACATCGCATTGGCATTGTCTTTCGTAAGCGCATTATTAACACGGGTGAGACATTCTCCAGGCGCTTGTGTGCCACTATAGGCATGAGCGCGAAGTAAAGTACGAGACACAGTCATAAATAAGGCAGCTGGTACTCCTTTGCCAGATACATCGGCAATCACTAAGCCTAATTTATTCTTATCATCATCTAGCCAAAAGAAGTCATAAAAGTCACCACCTATCTCCTTGGCCGCAGTCATTTTTGCAAACATCTCGATGTTGGCATCGGTGATAAAATTTCGTGGTAAAATTGATTGCTGGATTTCATTTGCAATGTTTAGTTCATGCAATATACCATCTAAGCGAGATTTTGTTCTTTGCGCATTAATTAAATTTTGAATATGACCCAAGGTTTTATTGATGGTGACATTCAGATCATCAAAATTAATCGGCTTGGTAACAAAATCTAATGCTCCTAAATTCAAGGCTGCACGAATGTTAT
>JBFXKR010000071.1:0-6979 GCA_050173595.1 Candidatus Berkiella sp. | reverse complement strand
AAGATAAAGCTCAATACTAAGCACTCCTGAATTGCAAATAGGGCAGTTAAACTACCCTTATCCTCAAATCTATGCGCCTCTTTTTATCAGCGCTTCTCGTTGGGAGGGCAATATTGGTTTGTCATTATCTTCTTCTTCAGCTGTCGGGGCTTTGGCTTTGACAGCCTCTACAGGCTTTTGAGCAACGGTTGCTGGTTTGACAGTAGCCGTTTTTTCAGGACTTACCATGACTAGCACCCCGTAATTGGGATGATCAATATAGGTTATTTCATCTGCACGCAGACGGCTGGTTTCCTTTAAACGAAAGGTGTTATCGCTGCCGGTCTTTCTAAACAAGAGATCGGTGTCCACATTCAGATTGCGCCCCATGCTTAAACGCACGATGCCATCTACTTCGTTATTATTAATGTTGCTTGTGATATGCACTTTTTGAGCGTTTTCTTTAGCAGTAATAAGCTGACGCCAACCTTTGTGCATTATCAAAGGATAGCGTTTTTGAATGCGTTGTTTGGCATCATGCAATGAAAGTTGCTTATCGGTTAATAATGAAAAATCTGCATTGGGCTCGGTGTTTAAACTGATTGCATTTGTAAAAGAGGGCGTGCCAAGATTGTTTTGAGCAGTTAGACCATTTTTGTCCTGCATTTCAAATATAATCATTTCTACGCGATACCATTTGTCTTCTTTGGCAATCGCTTGACCCATGCACAGTAATAACATGAGAAATATCAACGGTTGTTTTAACATCTTCATAGCAATTCCCTTATGGTGAAGCTTTGAGTTGTGAGATTAAATTTTCAACGACTTGAAAGCGTTGTTCAGGTGTTTGCATTTCAAACATGAATTTGATTTCACTTGAGCCAATGAGTTTAAAGTTTAAAGGCTTGGTTCTTATCATATTAATTAATTTATCAGGATTTATATTTGGCATGGCTTCAAATTCAATTTTGCCGCTCTTGCTTGATGCTTCAATTTTTCGGATCCCAATGGGTGAGGCATTGATTTTCAACGCTGTTATTTTAAATAGATTTTTAGCAGCTTGGGGCAATAATCCAAACCTATCAATCATTTCAACTTGAAGCTCATGCAAGGCATCGAGTGATTTTGCATTAGCAATG
Organism: Candidatus Berkiella sp.; assembly: GCA_050173595.1. GTDB lineage: Bacteria > Pseudomonadota > Gammaproteobacteria > Berkiellales > Berkiellaceae > Berkiella. The sequence continues at coordinate 5,861 of JBFXKR010000071.1, read as the reverse complement.
CGTTTATAAAGGGTAAGGCGCGTGTGCACATCAGGCAAATAGTCTTCGGGGATTAATGCACTTAACGATAAATTAATTTCAGCACCTTGCCTTAGATGTTCTGCTAAGGTAACTCTTTTACCTGATTTTAAAGATTGTACCGCTTTTTGTAATAACTCCATATATAAACCAAAGCCAATGGCTTGCATGCTGCCACTTTGTTCTTCACCTAACAATTCACCGGCACCACGGATTTCTAAATCGTGGGTGGCCAAAGTAAAGCCAGAGCCTAATTCTTCTAATGATTCTAGCGCATCTAAACGCTTTTGCGCATCAGGTGTCAGCATCTTTTTTGGTGGGGTTAAGCAATAGGCATAGGCTTGGTGGTGAGAGCGACCAACTCGGCCTCGTAATTGATGCAACTGTGCTAATCCTAACTTATCAGCACGTTCAATGATGATCGTGTTGGCAGAAGGAATATCAATTCCGGTCTCAATAATCGTGGTGCAAACCAGCACATTGAAACGTTGATGATAAAAATCTGACATAACTTGCTCAAGCTGGCGCTCACGCATTTGGCCATGAGCAACCCCAACCCTTGCTTGAGGAATAAGCTCGGCGATTTCCCGAGCTTTTGATTCAATGGTTTGCACATCATTGTGTAAGTAGTATATTTGGCCACCACGCATTAACTCACGCATCACCGCTTCAGCGATTTGTATTGGATTATATTCACGCACAAAGGTTTTAATGCTTAAGCGTTTGGCCGGTGGCGTTGCAATAATAGAAAGATCGCGCAAAGAGGAAAAAGCCATGTTCAGTGTGCGAGGAATAGGTGTTGCGGTCAGTGTTAAGATATCCACTTCTGCACGCATGGCCTTTAAGCGCTCCTTCTGGCGTACACCAAATCGATGTTCTTCATCAATAATCACCAGACCTAAACTGTGATATTTAATTTCTTCATTGAGCAATTTATGTGTGCCAATCACAATATCCACTTTGCCAAGGCCCACTTGTTTAATAATTTCTTCTTGTTCTTTTTTAGTTTTAAAACGGGATATGACTTCAATTTTAATTGGCCAGTCGGCAAATCTATCGCTAAAGGTTTCAAAATGTTGTTGTGCTAATAATGTTGTGGGTACTAAAATTACAACTTGTTTGGTATCCATGGCAGCAACAAAAGCTGCTCTTAGCGCAACTTCGGTTTTCCCGAAACCAACATCCCCACAGACTAACCTGTCCATGGCTTTTTCAGAGCGCATATCTTGGAGCACCTGTTCAATGGCTTTGGCTTGATCAGGCGTTTCTTCAAAAGCAAAACTACTTGCAAATTGAAAGTAGTGATCCGATGGCTTAGAAAAGCGATGGCCTTTTTTCAATTCACGTGAGGCATAAACATCTAATAATTCTGCTGCAACATCATAAGCTTTTTCTTGCGCTTTTTTCTTTGCCTTTTCCCATTGCTCTGTGCCAAGTTTATGTAAAGGGGCATTGTCAATGTTAGCGCCACTGTATTGGCTAATTAAATGTAATGAACTCACCGGCACATAGAGTTTATCATTATCTGCATATTCTAAAATAACGTATTCAGCTGGATGGTTTTCAATCGTGATATGCGTTAATCCTTTGTAACGCCCAACACCATGGTCAATATGCACCACGGGTGCATCTACTGTTAGCTCAGTGAGATCTCGAATAGGGGCGTCGTTATCTTGATCTTGGGTTGCTTTTTGGCGCCTTCTTCTTTGCATTACCTGCTGACCATAAAGCTGATGCTCTACAATCCATAACATTTTGGGTTCACTCAGCCATAGCCCTTCATCAAGGGAAGCTACGGTTACTCCAAGCATGCTCTCTTCTTGATAAAAAGTACGCCAATCTTTGACGACTTTAGGTGAGATATCATGGCGATGAAACAATTCAAGTAAGGATTCACGTCTACCAGCAGATTCCACACAAAACAATATCTTTTGCGGATATGTTGCTAAAAAGTCTTTTAAGCGGTGCAAGGGATTTTCTGCACGTGAATCTAATGTTAAATTCTCAAACTCAAGGGTTTTAAAATTAACAGTCCCTTTCTTTTGCTTTTCAAAAGGCGTTTGTTGCACTTGTACTTGTGGAAATTGATTAATCTGCGTAAAGAGGGTGTTAGTTTTAATAAACAATGTGTCAGGTGATAATAACGGACGTTGATAATCATGCCGATATTGCTCATATCTGTTTTGTACATCCTGCCAAAAGTTCTCACAAGCTTGTTCAATATCTTGGCGAAAGATAATTGCATTGGCAGGAAAATAATCAATTAATGTACTGGTTTGCTCAAAGAATAAAGGTAAATAATATTCAATACCTTGAGAAGGCGAACCTTGACTTACATCTTGATAAATAGGACAAAGAGAAGGATCGCCCTCAAAATGTTTGCGCCACTGTTGTCGAAATAAAGTAATGGCTTGCTCAGTTAGTGGGAACTCCCTTGCAGGTAAGCAAGTTAGAGATTCAATTTTTTCTTCTGAGCGTTGCGTTTCTGGGTCAAATATTCTTAAAGAATCAATTTCATTATCAAATAGATCAATTCTCACAGGTTTATTTTGGCCCATCGGAAAGATATCAACGATACTACCGCGAAGCGCAAATTCACCATGTGTTACGACTTGTGAAACGCATAGGTAACCGCTTTGCTCAAACTGTCTACGCATTTCGTCCCAATTAAATTTATCGCCTACTTTCAATACAAGGCTATGGGCATGTACGTAAGTTTTGGGTGATATCCTATGCAATAAAGTGGTGATGGGAACGATTAAAATACCGCGCGCTAGTGTGCTTAATTGATTTAAGGCAAGTAATCTGTCGGAAATGATATCTTGATGTGGTGAGAAATTATCATAAGGCAGTGTTTCCCAATCAGGAAATTGCATGATAGGCACATCGCTATCAACAAATATTTTTAATTCTCTTTCTAGGCGGTTAGCGCTTTGCGGGCTATTTGTAATAAAAATAAGGGGAGCTTGACTGAGCGCTTGTGCATTGGCCGTCACAAAAGCCAAAGCGCTGCCTTTGAGATCGCCCCAAAATACACGATCACCTGGCTTTTTGGGTAAAAGCTCAGACAAAAAATCTATGGTTGGAAGCATACCTTACCTTGCTTAAGCAATCTCTTTTGTGCCAGCGCTGCGCGCTGTTCAAATGCTTTGCGCACAATATGGATATCTTCAAGAAACCAAGCTAAGTCGCTGATTGGAATAGCTTGTCGACTATCGACTACCGCTGTGGGAGGCTGTGGATGAAAATCAACTAAGACCATGTTGGCACCACTGATAATGCCTTGCGCTGTTGCATGAAAAATATCGCTAAGTCCTTCAGGTGTTTGTTCAAGAGAGCCTACTGAATGAGAAGGATCAATACATACTGGCATTTTTGTCAAACGCTTGATAACAGGCACGTGGGCAAAATCAACCATGTTGCGATGTGGTGGACCAAATAAGGATTTCACACCCCGCAAGCAAAATATAATATTGTGGTTGCCAGCATGAGCCAAATATTCAGCAGCATGCAATGATTCTGCTAAGGTAATACCGTAACCTCGCTTAAATAACACAGGGAAAGTTTTTTGAGATCCCACTTCTCGTAACAGTTCAAAATTCTGCGCATTACGCGTGCCTATTTGCAACATCACACCGGTTGGGTTGCCTGTTTTATGAAGATACTCAAAAATTTCTTCAATATGGCGGGCATGGGTCACTTCCATGGCTATTACTTTAATGCCATATTTGCCGGCTTTCTCAAAAACATACGGTAGACAGCTCTTTCCCAAACCTTGAAAGGCATAAGGGCTGGTGCGTGGTTTGTATGCGCCCATACGGGTGCAATTTAAACCATTTGCGTGCAAGCCTTTCATCATGGCCTCAACGTTCTCGATAGTATCAACTGCACACAAACCAGCGAAAATAGTGAGATTGTTCTGAGAGAAGGTGACGCCGTTATATTTGAATTCATATTCGCGATTATCACGTGGCGCTCGACCCAAGATTTGATATTGTGTTGAAATCTGAACAACACGTGCTACCCCAGGAAGCGCTTCAATGTTATCTTTAGAAATATGTTCGGTATTTCCGATAAGATAGATCTCATGTATGACATCATGAGCCCCTTGGGTGCGATGATGTTCAAGTTCAATTCCAGGCAATTTTTGTAACGCAGTGAGCGTATAGCGGTATTGCGCGGATTGGGTATCTATCGATGGTTTTAAGATAATTATCATTAGCTTGCGAGAAAACCTATTAGTTATAAAATCGAATAACTAAGAATACTTTTTTAAAGACTTGGTATTGTTCCAGGGAGCTTTCTTACTGTCAATTAAAGTTCCCAAGGTGAAGGTCTTTTAGGTTAAAATGTCATAACTTTTTAATAGTGAAACAAAATAATGTTTAGACCCGTCTTCCTTTTTATCGGGGCGCGCTATACCAACTTTAAGCGCCGCGATCACTTTATTACCTTTATATCTGTGGTTTCAATGATTGGTATTGCACTAGGTGTGATGGTGCTGATCACCGTTTTATCGGTTATGAATGGTTTTACCAAAGAAATCAGAGCCAGAATTTTAAGCATTACCCCTCATGTCATGGTGAGTGGATGGGGCGAAAATCTGCAAAATTGGCAAAGCTTGTCCGACAAATTAATTAAACACAAAGATGTAGAAGCAGCAGGCCCTTATGTAGATGGGCAGGGCATGTTGACCCGCGGGCGAGAAGTGCGCGGCATCGCGGTGAAGGGCGTTGATCCAGGTGCTATTGATGCCGTATTTCCTTTACGCAGCACTTTAAAAGCGGGTAGTGTCGATGATCTCGCTCCTGGCTCATTCAACGTTATTATTGGTTCTTATTTAGCTAAACTGCTTGGTGTTAACGTGGGGGACTCCGTCACATTGGTCATCCCCGAAGTGAACGTCTCCATGGCAGGGGTAGCACCTAGGCTGAAACGTTTAAACATTGTGGGTATATTTGAAGTGGGGTATATCTACGACAGCGGGTTTGTCTTTATGAATATTGAGGATGCAGCCAAAATATTCAAGACGCAAGGTGGGGTCAGTGGGATCCAACTGCGCTTAAATGATCCTTTTTCAGCCCCACGCATTTCCAAAGAAATCTATGATGAACTGCATGGTTTATATAATGTGGTTGATTGGACATTACTCAACAGCGCTTATTTTAGTGCCGTGAAGATGGAAAAAACCATGATGTTTTTTACCTTGATCATGATTTTAGCCATCGCCGTATTTAATCTAATTTCCACCTTAGTGATGGTGGTCACAGATAAACGTGCTGATATCGGTGTGCTACGTGCCTTGGGTGCTTCTGCGCGCAAAGTCATGGCTATTTTTATCTGCCAAGGCGCCATTATCGGATTTATTGGCACACTGTTAGGTGTGATAGCAGGCGTGGCTTTAGCGCTGAATGTCAGCGATTTAGTGGATGCGATAGAGCGAGCGTTTAGAGTTAAATTTTTGTCTTCAGATGTGTACTTTATTAGCTATTTACCCTCGCATTTGCAAATCAATGATGTTGTGTTAATAGCCTTAAGCGCCATGGTACTCAGTTTACTTGCCACAATTCATCCTGCATGGCGCGCAGCAAACGTACAACCTGCGGAGGCATTACGTCATGAAGCATAGTCCGCTGATAAATGAAAACAAGGAACCTATTTTAAGTTGCACTGACTTAAAGAAGTCTTATCAAGATGGCGATAAAGTGATCCCTGTTTTAGAGAATGTAAATTTTTCAGTGATGCCAGGTGAGAGCGATGCGATTGTAGGACGCTCTGGCTCTGGCAAAACCACCTTGTTGAATTTGCTTGGTGGCTTAGAACTGCCTTCTTCTGGCAAGGTT
>JBFXKR010000070.1:0-7005 GCA_050173595.1 Candidatus Berkiella sp. | reverse complement strand
TTCTGGTCTTTGGGACTGGAATATTTGCTTGCGCCATAATCATATTCGCAGCAAATTTATCGCCGGCAACAAGCTGGCTGGAAGCATTATTCCAAGGTACATTTTTATCAAAAATGTAATAGTGATTTTTCCCTAATATCAGACTAAAGCCGCCAACTGCTTCAAACTCTTTGACGGGCAAGCCAAGCTGTAAAGCGCTTTTATAATAGGCTTGAGAGTTTGGGTCCATCTGGATTTATTCCCCTGTCCACAAAATGATACTTATATAACAAGAATAGCATGGTCGATATTTAGCTACCCCTAATTAAATAGACACAATTGGCTTTATCAATGTTCATTTGTCTACTATTTATGCTTGATTTAATTGGAGTATTTTGCCTTAACCAAAACTTAAGCTGACTTTTAAGTTTTAAATAAATCGTGCAGTTACGCTTAAACGATGACTTGTCGGGTGAATAGGTTGCTTTGTCATATTCTGTAAGATTCTTGAAATGAGAGGCTTTACAATAAGGAATTCATTTTTTGAAGTTAAATTTCTTGTGGGAGTAAATTAATGAGAGCAGTAATGTTAGCCCTTTGTTTATTAAGTTTTTCTACCGTTTCGATGGCTGCCACAAAGCATCATCATCATAATGTGCATCACATTCACCATATTCACCACCATCACCATACTAAGCACCATAAACATAAACACCATCGCCATCATAAACGTCATCATGGGGCTATTGTTATGATGCAACCCGGTAATGTGGTTATTGGCGCCAAAATTAATCGCCATGTTATGATAATGGTTGGTTTGTAATACCAAGGCGCTCAACGAGAGCGCCTTGATTTTTAACTTAAAAAGCTGGGTTTGTTTTTAAATAAGCTTTTTCCTGTGGTGTTGATTCTCTAGATAAAATCTTGTTTCTCGTTGGAAAGCGATTAAATTCTTTGATCACTTTTTGATGCGCTTTGGCGAAATTGAGATAGTTTTGTGCAATAGGTTTTAATTCACTTGGTGTGTCTTGATATAACTGTTCAAACAGGGCAACACTTTGATTTTGATCTTCGAGATTTTCAGAGTGCTCTATAGGTAAATATAGGAATACACGCTCAGTGAGGTTAAGTCGTTTATCATAACCTCTGGATATGGCTTCCTTGGCAGCCGTCAGGGCTAAATAATCATTCTCATACATCTTAGGTGAATCTCTATACATATTTCTTGAAAATTGATCAATTAAAATAATAAACGCTAAGGCACCTAATGGCGATTCTAACCATTGATCAAGCTTGCCATCAATTGCCTCTTCCCTGAGATCTTGATATTGGGTTCTGATAGTGTCATCAACTTCTTTGTTTTTAGTCCACCATATATCGCGATTGAATAACACTTTAGGATTATTTTCATATTCAAACCAATTTAGCACGACTTTATCAATCATGAGTTGCTGATTACTGGGTATGGGGAATTGTAATTGTCTATTATCCTTCGCATGTGCTGTTAGTGCTAAAAAAGCCATTACTATGAGTAAACATAATTTTTTATACATGCATTTTACCTTTTTGATATAGTCAACAGTGCAACATAGGGATATAATAGCAATAGTCGATAGTCCTTTAAAGCTTAAAAACCATGACAATTTCACCAAAATTAACGTTATACATCGGCACCACTTGCCCTTATTGCTGGCGTGTCACAGACTTTTTAAAATCAAACTCGCAGAATGTTACCATCAAAGATGTTTGGCAAGATGAAGAGGCATATCAAGAGATGCTGGCCTTAACACAGGGTAAAACCCAAGTACCCTGTTTGAGAATAGATGATACCTACATGCACGAGTCATTAGATATCATTGAAAAATTGCGATCATTAAAGTAGCCATTTTACTTCTGATGGCGCTGTTTACTTACTTCATATAAAGTGATACCCGTTGCGACAGACACATTTAAACTTTCCACTTTTCCAAAAAGTGGAATTTTAGCAACTTCGTCACAAGCTTCTATCGTTAAACGCTTTAGTCCTTTTTCCTCGGTGCCCATCACGATAGCTAAAGAGCGCGCCAAAGATGCCTCTTGCAATGTAATTTGGGCACTGCCAGAAGTCCCTACTACCCACACATCCCTTTTTTGAACTTGCTCTATAAATCGTACAACATTGGTGCATTCAACGACAGGTAAGGTTAAGGTAGCACCGCAGGCAATTTTACTCACTAAAGCATTTACGCTGGCACTATTATCTTTAGGTAAAATTACCCAATCAACGCCTAAAGCTTCTGCACTTCGCAAACAGGCGCCTAAATTATGAGGGTCTTGAATACCTTCTAGAATAAGCAGTAATGGTTTTTTATCTGTGTTTTGTAACCATTCAAAAATATCTTTTTCGGTTTTACTGGAAAGTGATTTAACTTTTGCCGCTATGCCTTGATGTTGCGTTGATTCACACAGCTTATCTAATTTCAAAGTAGCAATACTCTCAATGGTAATGCCATGATTTTTTGCTTTTTCTAGAATGTGCTTTACCCTCGCATTTACCTCACCTAATTCACAATAAACTGTTAAAATAGAATCAGGATGATTATCTAATGAGGCTTGCACGGCATGAACACCGTAAAATATAGTTGTGTTGGCCATTTATTTTTTCTTTTTATTCTTTGGTTTTCTTTTTTTACGCTTTTTAGGCTCTGCACGCCGGGATTTTTCTTCTTTTTTACGATGCTTCTTTTGTTGTTTTCTTGATGTTGGTTGATGATGGATTGGCGCATTAATTAGCTCTAAATCGATGCGCTTTGTTTCAACATCTACGCGCACAACACGCACTTCTACACTATCACCTAAACGAAATACCGTTCTGGTTCTATCACCAATCATGCGATGGTGAGCTGCATCATAATGAAAATATTCATTGCCTAATTGCGTGACATGCACCAGCCCTTCAACATAAATGTCTTTTAATTCTACAAAAACACCAAAACTGGCTACCCCTGAAACAACCCCTTTAAACTCACTACCAATTTTTTCTAACATAAAATGGCACTTAAGTGCTAATGCAGCATCTCTAGTGGCATCATCAGAGCGACGCTCTGTTTCAGAGCAATGTAATCCAAGTTGTTCGTAGTCTGTATTATCCGGCTTCTTTTTATTACTAATTATATCAACAATACCCCGATGAACAATGAGATCAGGATAGCGCCGAATCGGGGAAGTAAAATGTAAATATCCAGGATAAGCTAAACCAAAGTGTCCCAAGTTTTTAGGACTATATTGCGCCTGGCTTAAGGAGCGTAACATCACCGTTTCAATCAAATGTTTATCTTCGCGCCCTTGAATGGATTTAATTAAATTTGAAAAGTCTTTAGCAGTTGGGTTTTGTTGCCCAGGTAAATCTAAACCTAATTCGGATAAAAATTGCCGCAGTGACTTTAACTTATCTAAAGGTGGTCTATCATGAACGCGAAACAACGTGCTTTTTTTATGCCGTTGCAAAAACCTGGCAGCACAGACATTGGCGGCCAACATGCTTTCTTCAATCATCTTATGCGCCACATTGCGTACTGTGGGCACAATACTTTTTATCTTACCACCAACATCAAACAAAATGCGGGTTTCAATGGTATCAAAATCAATAGCACCACGTTCTTTTCGCTGTTGATAAAAGGCTTCATATAGTCCATGTAATGCTTCTAAAGGTTTAACCAGGTGAGCATATCTTTCACGGACGGTTTCATTACCACGAATAATTTCTGCCACTTCAGTGTAAGTTAATCGTGCTTTAGAATGCATCGTGGCACGATAAAAGGTGGAGCGCGTTATTTCGCCTTTTGCGTTTACACTCATTTGACACACCACACAAAGGCGTGGCACATCTGGCTTTAATGAACATAATTCGTTAGATAATACTTCTGGCAACATGGGAATCACACTACCTGGAAAGTAAGTGGAGTTTCCTCTGTTTTTTGCTTCTACATCTAATGCTGAGCCTGCTTTTACATAATAACTCACATCGGCAATGGCAACATACAATTGCCAACCATCTTTTTTGGTCTCACAAAAAACCGCATCATCAAAATCTTTTGCATCTTCCCCGTCAATAGTGACAAGGGGTAAATCTCTTAAATCGGTACGATCAGCGCTGTGCTTTATTTTATTTACTTCAAATCTTTTGCAATCTTTCTCTACCGATTTTGGCCAAATTTCTGGGATCCCAAATTTTCGTATCGCCATTTTCACTTCAATGCCAGGTGTTGAAAAATCACCTAAAACTTCAAGTACTTTAGCAACCGGCTCGACATGAAACTGATATTTTTCTTCGCGAATGATTTCAATTTGTACAATATCGCCATCTTTTGCCTGAGCTTTATGCTCTTTGGGAATGGTGATGTGCGAAGAAAATTTTCTATCAAATGGCAACACCTCAAATTGATTTTGGGATTTAAGTATGCGCCCAATGACAAGTGGCTTAATGCCTTTTAGGAGTTTCGTAATACGGCCCCGAGAATAACCCTCTTTATCTATTTGGGTAATTTGACCTTCAACTTCATCACCATCGTAAAAGCCTCGCAATGCGGGTCCTGCGAGTAAAATGGTTTGCCCTTCATTGGTTTTAATATGCCCTTGGCCTTCTCGCTCTATCACAACCACGCCCGTTATCGTATCGGCATGTGTAATTGGAATTAAACCTTCTGGTGATTTGAATAATTGACCATCTCGAACCATGGCCTTTAAACGACGTCTTAGCCCTTCTTGTAATTCAGGATCGTCCAACTCAAAGTGCTTCAATAAAGCTTTACGTTTTACTGGTATCCCCATCTGAGTTAGGACAGATAAAATATACTCTCGGCTAGGAACCGGCGTTTCATAATTGTTAGTTTCTCTTTCTAAATGGGGATCTTGATGAGCGATGTGTTTGCTGTGTTTTTTCTTTGACATGTTAATAATGTTGACTTCTTTGTCGTGGCACGTTAGATTCGCGGGCAATCCTTATACGCCGAGGTGGTGAAACTGGTAGACACGCAAGTTTCAGGTACTTGTGGAGGAAACTCCTTGGAGGTTCAAGTCCTCTCCTCGGCACCATCTTTACATCCTTTTACCCATCTACCAATATACTAATAAACTTAACTTACATATATGAAGCTAACATAATCGTATCACGTCGATCGGCACCTGTTGATACCATACCGATAGGCGTCGCTACTAACTGGGATAAGCGTTCAAGATATTGGCGGGCTGCAAGTGGTAGGGCATCCCAAGTTCTTACGCCTTGCGTGCTTTCTTGCCAACCAGGCCATACTTCATACACTGGCTCGCACTTTGCCAGCAACTGTGAATCAACCGGCGGTACATCCCATTCTTTACCATCAATGCGATAGCCAGTGCAGATCTTAATCTCTTTTAACCCATCAAGTACATCTAGTTTTGTAATGGCAAGCGAAGTCATACTGTTCACTTGAGCGCTTCTGCGCATGGCAACCGCATCAAACCAACCACAGCGTCGCGCACGGCCGGTTGTCGCCCCAACCTCTTTACCCACCATCGCAATATGCTTACCGATATCATCATGAAGTTCGGTCGGAAATGGACCGCTTCCAACACGTGTACAGTATGCTTTTGTGATCCCAATGATCTCTTGAATATCACGCACACCAAAACCACTTCCTGGTGCAACGCCACCAACCGTAGTACTAGAGGAAGTCACATAAGGGTATGTGCCATGATCAATATCTAACAAGGCACCTTGTGCGCCTTCAAAAATAATATTTTGATTATCTTTAAAGCTCATTGCTAAAAAGTCAGGAACGTCCGTGATAACTTTAGATAATCTTTCACGAGCGATATTCGCTTCTTCTAAAATAGGCTCTTTGCTAAGGGCTTCACCACCATAATATTGTGTTAAAACAAAATTATGAAACTCCAAGTTTTTTTCTAGTTTTTGTTCAAATACTTCTGGTGACAGCAAATCAACCATTCGGATAGCGCGTCTTGCTACTTTATCTTCATAGGCAGGGCCAATACCTCTTCCTGTGGTGCCGACTTTTTTATCACCTTGTGCAAGTTCGCGCGCTTTATCGATAGCAACATGATAAGGCAACACCAACGTTGCGGCATTACTCACCAGCAATCTTTGCATGACAGGGATCCCTTTTTCATTTAAGAGATCTATCTCATCTAACAATGCTTTAGGTGATATAACAACACCTTGGCCTAAAACGCATTTCACACCTTCGTGTAAAATACCTGATGGAATTAAATGTAATACTAATTTATTACCATCAATAACCAAGGTATGGCCAGCATTATGGCCTCCTTGAAACCGAACAACCACACCAGCGCGCTCGGTTAATAAGTCAACAATTTTACCTTTTCCCTCATCGCCCCATTGGCCACCGAGGACTACGATTGTTTTTGCCATATTTCGGCTTCCTACTCTTTCATTAGAATATGTTTATCGAACGATATATAACAGCAGCGCACCACTGAGCATACTAATCAATCCCATCACTCGCAGGGCTACGTCGGATAATGAAGACACCATGCGCAGCGCATGACGCCATCTAGCGGGACTGGCAAAAGGCATAATGCCTTCAAAAATTAACAACAATGCTGCTGCTGCATAAAAATCATTTATCATCACTTTTATCCAAGACAAAAAAACTCGGGCGCCATAGCGCCCGTGTTCAGTCTGATTGGTATTTTACCAAGAGTAACTAACTTTTTCCATTGCTGGCAGCACTGTTTGCCCCTTGGCCGCCAGAACGCCTGAAGTACTTAAAGAAAGCATCATCTGGTTTGATTACTAGCATATCATTATTGCCTTTAAATGTCTCTTTGTAAGCCTCTAGACTTCGATAGAAACTATAGAATTCTGGGTCCTTTCCATAGATATCAGAATAAATCTTCGAAGCGGTTGCATCCCCTTCACCTTTAATCTGGTTCGCCTGGCTTTCAGCGGTAGCTGCTATAACGATTACTTTGGCATCCGCATCAGCTCGAATAGCCTCAGCCCTTGAATGACCTTGGGCACGGTGC
>JBFXKR010000069.1:0-7057 GCA_050173595.1 Candidatus Berkiella sp. | reverse complement strand
TCAATTTCCTTTATTTGCCTGCTTTTAATTTTATCTACATAAGCTTGCAACTCTGCTCGTTTTTCACTATTACTACAGCTTGAGACAATGATGCTCAGCATAATCAGTATTAATTTTCTAAAGTTATTTGGCATCATTCTTATCACCTGCTGTATAGCGATATGTTTTAGCCAAGATGTTCATCATTAGATTCTCACCACCGACATCTGGCTTCACTTCTTTGATAACAAAATCATGAAGTGTCACGATACGAGGCAAGGCAGCAATGTTGCTTACAAACTCGCCAAACTGATGATAATTTCCCACCACTGAAATCTCTATTGGTAATTCAACATAAAAATCAATTTCTTTTTCCGGCTGTAAGCGAATCGTGCGAAACTCCAAACCCGTTGCTAACCCTTGATGAGAAATATCTTCTAGTAATCCTGGAACTTCGGTTTTTTCTGGCAATTGGCGTAAGAGAGCACCAAAGGATGCTTTCATCGTAGCCATCTGATCTTTATACGCTTGCAAATTTGCCGCTTGTGTTTGTTTTGTTTCAAACGTGGTTCTTAAATTCAATTCTTCTTGTTCTGCCACGTCTAATGAAGCTAATTGTTTTTTGGTATCGGTCCAATAACCTAAAAATAGTATCACCACACTAAATACAACAATAGTAAGGATCTTCGCCGGCAAAGGCCAAGTTCCTATACTGTTTACATCCAACTCATTAAAATCAATATTCATCATCATTTATTTAGTACCAGGCAATGTTGTTGGCGTTGGTGCTGGTGTTTGGGTCGTTTGCCCTGCTTTTTCAACGTCTGCTTTATCTTCTTTTAAGAGTTTGTCCAAGTTAGCTTGTGTATCCACCGTTTCTACTGCTTGCAAATTAAATCCAATCATTCTGTCAGAAACAGGCTTATCACTTCCGTCTTTTGCCATATCAGCCTGAATATATGTTAAAACTGGATTTTTAAGCCAGTTAGAAGATTCAATGTTGCGCATAAAAGTCGATACACGCGTATTTGATTCTGCCTTGCCATCAATCACCAAATTAGGACCTGTTCTAGAAAGGCTTGTTAAATACAACCCATCCGGTACTGTACGAATGATGCCATCAAATAATCTGACTATCTGTGGTCGGTTTGTTTGCAATTGCTGAATAATTTCCATTCTCGCCAAGAGTTGTTGTTTTTCTTTTTTTAATGCTTGGATTTGTGCAATTTGTTGGTCTAATTTTGTAATTTCATTTTTCAAAAAAGTGTTGCTTTCATTTTGAAATGCTATTTGTCTTGCAATTAACATATGAACCAGTAGCATCAATCCTGTTGCTGCTACAACGCCCAGCCCCAAAAATGAGATAAACTCACGCTTTTGTTGCTCTTTTTGCTCTTCGCGCCAAGGCAATAGATTAATATTGATGCTCATGATTAAAGCTCCTTAGTGCTAAACCACAGCAAATCATTAATGACGGCGCATCGGCATGAATAGCAGGAACGCTCACTCTTGGTGCAATTGTCATATTGGCAAATGGATTGGCCACAATCGCAGGTATGCCTAGTTTTTCCTCAATTCTTTGAACCAGTCCTGGCAATGTTGAAGTCCCTCCGGCCAAAACAATATGATCGACTTCAGTATATTCACTAGATGAAAAATAAAACTGTAAAGATCGACTAATTTGCTGAACAACGGCATCTTTAAAGGGATCTAAGACTTCTGTCAAATAATCTTCGGGTAATCCGCCTTGTTTCTTAGCTAAATTTGCCTCTTCATATGTCAGTCCATAGCGACGTTGTATTTCTTCTGTAAGTTGCTTGCCACCAAATATTTGTTCACGGGTATACACCGTGGCTTTATCATGCAGCACACTAAATGATGTCATAGATGAACCAATATCAATGACAGCTATCGTTTGACGTTCACCATTACTCGGCAATTGATCGGCAATCAAACCAAAGGCTCTCTCAAGCGCATACACTTCTATATCAACTACTTTGGCAGTAATCCCACCTAAGCTTAATATTTCTGCAAGCGTATCTACCATCTCAGTGCGAGATGCGGCTAACAAAACATCAATATATTCTGGATTTTTGCTTGATGGTCCAAGCACATCAAAATCAATGTTAACTTCAGACATCGGATAAGGTATATGGCGCTCTGCTTCTAACACTATTTGCGTCACAAGCTCATGCTCTTTTAATCCAGCATTCATCTGAATTTCTTTTGTAATAACGGCAGAGCCAGCAACTGCGATGGCTCCAAATTTTGAACGCGTTCGCGAACGCTTGACGACGCGGGCGACAGCTTGTCCTATTGCTTCAACATTCTTGAATTCTTTTTCCTGCATCGCATCGGCAGGTAATTGTTCCACGGCATAGCTTTCAACACGATAACCATTTGGCGTATGACTTAACTCCAGCAATTTCACTGAAGCAGAGCTGATATCAACACCAACCAGGGGAGGATATTTATGTTTAAACAACGCAAAATCCACTTTGCCTTCCTTTGCCTTTTGGGGCTATCGCGCCACTTTGCCATGTGGTGTCATGAGCAAAGTCTAAAACTTTTATTGCGACATTTACTTATCTAATTAACTAATATTTTTACTGCTTATAACAAAGCTGGCTACCCAAGATAAAATCATAGGAGCCTAACTCAATACTAGCTGTTACACGCAATCTCGCAAATTTTTACCCAGCTTCGCAGATCTTGTATCACCAAATTCCCTTTCGGAGATCTTCGAGCTAACTGCTATTATGACATTTTGCTATAATCCGAGCATGAAAAATTTCATTAACATCTTTTTCCGTGTTTTGATCAGTACAGGCGTGGCTGGTGTCTGTGCACTGGCTATTATCGTTTTATATACGAATGCACAATTACCCACCGTTAATATTTTGGAAGAAATCCAACTTCAAGTTCCGCTTAAAATATATACAGCCGATGGTAAGCTG
Organism: Candidatus Berkiella sp.; assembly: GCA_050173595.1. Classification (GTDB taxonomy): domain Bacteria; phylum Pseudomonadota; class Gammaproteobacteria; order Berkiellales; family Berkiellaceae; genus Berkiella. Next base: position 4,121 of record JBFXKR010000069.1, on the reverse strand, counting down.
ATAGGGGAATATGGTGAAAAGCGCCGCACCCCCATCAGCATCAAAGAGGTACCACAAACCTTAAAAGATGCCATTTTAGCAACAGAAGACCGACGCTTTTATGATCATAATGGTGTCGATTTACGAGGCATGGCAAGAGCATCGGTACACTTATTACTGAGCGGCTCTAAAGCGCAAGGCGCTAGCACTATCACCATGCAAGTAGCACGTAACTTTTTCTTAACACGTAAAAAAACCTTCGGCAGAAAATTAAATGAAGTATTGCTGGCGATTAAGATCGAAAAAGAATTATCTAAAGATCAAATTTTAGAGCTGTATTTAAACAAAATTTATTTTGGAAAACGCGCCTATGGGGTGCAAGCTGCAGCTCAAGTTTACTATGGCACGACTGTCGACAAATTGTCCTTAGCGCAGATGGCAATGATAGCCGGGTTGCCACAAGCACCCAGTGCGATAAATCCCATTAATAATCCTGATGCTGCCTCCAAGCGTCGCGCCCATGTGTTAAAGCGTATGCTGCATTATGGGTTTATCAATGAAGATGAATATGAAAAAGCAAATGAAGCACCAGTAGAAGCCAATTATCATGGCCGCGTTGTTGATATGGAAGCACCTCACGTTGCTGAAATGGCACGCAAAGAGTTGGTAGAAAAATTTGGTCCAGAAGTTTACACCTCTGGCTTTAGTGCCTACACAACGATTGATAGTCGCTTACAAACGCTTGCTAATAATGCGGTACAAGAAGGCCTATTAGAATATGACAAACGACATGGTTATCGTGGACCTGTAGCACAACTTGAGTTACCAGACAGCGGCAATATCAATCCCAATGAATGGGCAAGTCAATTACGCGCTTACCCTAAAACAGCGTTTACGATGCCTGCAGCTGTCATATCGGTCGGCGATAATGCTGTTAAGGCTGTTTTACCCAATAAACAACAAATTAATATTTCATTTGACAGCATGCGCTGGGCAGCAAGGCAAATTTCAAGAGCACGGGTTGAAATAGCCCCTCAATCCGCTAAAGAAGTTGTTAGTGTCGGGGATGTCATTTATGTCGAGCGTGGCCCTAATGACTGGCTCTTTAGCCAACTTCCCGATGTGGAAGCAGCTCTCGTTTCTTTACATCCTAAAAATGGGGCACTGCTGGCACTGATTGGTGGCTTTGACTTTAATTTGTCTTATTTTAATCGTGCAACACAAGCAAATCGCCAACCTGGCTCCAACTTTAAACCTTTTGTTTATGCTGCTGCTTTAGAACATGGTTTTACCGCCGCAACTATTATCAACGATGCACCGGTTGTTTTTCGTGACAACATGGATGAAGCATGGCGTCCACAAAACGATACCCGTCGCTTTTATGGTCCAACAAGACTTCGTGTAGGCTTAACCAAATCACGCAACCTTGTTTCCATCAGATTGTTGCAGTCACTAGGAATAGGTAGGGCCTTAAAAGTAATTGAGCGATTTGGTTTTGAGCGACGCAATTTGCCTCGAAGCTTATCTTTGGCTTTGGGCACAGCCAATGCCTCACCACTTGATATTGCCACTGGATATGCCGCTTTTGCCAATGGTGGCTATAAAGTTACGCCTTATGTGGTACAACGTGTGGTCGATAGCCAAAATAAAGTGGTGTATGAAGCAAACCCACCCACGGCATGCGCTGAATGCCAACGCTTGAGCGAAGAAGAGATCTCGCCCTTTGCTGAAGAAAATAATGCAATTGATGAGCTTGTTGTGCAAGAAAGCACTAGCAAAGATATTTTGCCTGCCAAACAAATTATTTCGCCTCAAACAGCTTATATCATGACATCACTGCTACAAGACGCCGTACAAACGGGTACTGCAAGGCGAGCCAAAGAGCTAAATCGTACCGACATTGCTGGCAAAACCGGTACCACGAATAACAAAATGGATGCCTGGTTTACAGGCTTTAATCAATCTTTAGTCACCAGTGTATGGGTTGGGTATGATGAGCCACGCTCAGTCCAAGAATATGGCTCACAAGCCGCTTTACCAATTTGGATGAAATTTATGGGGCCAGCCTTAAAAGGGGTTGCGCAAACACGTCCAGAGCAGCCTCGAGGTATTGTGACGGTTCGCATCGATCCTGGCACCGGATTACTAGCAAGCCCTGGCCAAGGGAATGCTATTTTTGAAATCTTTCGCCAAGAAACAGCACCCTCTCGCACTGCTGCAAGGCGCCATTATGGTCCCGAGCGTAGTGCTATCACCCCCAACAATGAGTCTCAGGAGTCGCTATTCTAGAGTGCATTGTTCCCTTTTAAGCGTAAAAATGTCATTCTCGTAAAAGACATTTTTACGCTTATCAGAAAAGGGATTTTATGACTAAGCCAAACTGCAAATTTATACTTGCCCATATCGCGCTTTCATCAACTTTGTTTGTTGCCCCACTTGCCATGGCAACTACTTTTGGGCCCGGCATTGTAGCAGGCCCTATATCCACTAGCACTCAAGCTGATAATACGATTGAGGTGTTAGCGACAGGTGCCATTATTAATGCGGGTGGAAATGCGATAAATTTAGATAGTTTCGCAGGAACGGTTATTACCGATCCCCTTAACACCCTCTTAGGTGCTGGCTCGATACTTTCAACTGGTGGCGCTGGCAGAGGTATTTTAATCTCAGCCAATCAAGGCACTGTTGATATCGGCACTTCAAGCGGCGTAAGAAGTACAGCAAATCACGGCATTGAAATTACTGGGCAAGATTCACAATTGTTTCTCTCGGGTTTTGTTACATCAAGCGCTGCAGCAAGTGCTATTTTCAATACCGGCGCTAATACCATGATTACCAATAATTCAGGCGCTGTCATTGCACAATCAGTAAGCACGACTAATCCTACGCTGCTCAGCAGCGGCAATAATTTTTCTTTGTACAATGCAGGCACAATCACCCAAAGAGCAGTTGCCAATACGACTCCTACCCTTTTAATCAATGCGCCTTTTAATGAAATTGTTAATCTAAGCGGCGGTATTATTCAAAATATTTACGGTGCCGCAGGGACGGCACATACGCTGCAAATAAGTGGCGCAGCTACCAGTGGCGATATCTTCAACGAAGCAGGCGGGTTAATTTATAACGACGGTGGCGGTGTTGCCGTCAATATCGGCATTGACACCAATATTAACTTTATCAATGCAGGTAAAATTGAAAATGGTGGCAACACTAATGCAATTATTTATGCTGGAAATATAGATTCTTTCTTCAATAGTGGATCTATTATTTCAAGAAGCGCCACAACTATTTTTGCAACGGCAAATGTCAATATCCCTGGCATGTTTATCAATAATGGTGATATTACCAATCAAACTCCTGGCAATAGCGCCATAGACTTTGCATCGTTTCCTCCTATCTCTATCACTTATGTTCAAGACGCTGGAACGGTAACAGGCAATGTCCTTCTTGCTCAGTTTGATTCACAGGGTGGTCAAAATGTCTTTTTCATGAATGGCGGCACTATCGCAGGTAGCGTGTTCACTTTCGCCAGCCCAAGCACTTTAGCCTTAAACGGCGGTACAATTAGTGGCAATGTTGTTGGCAATACATTAGCAGATACGTTTAATCTTTCTGGCACCATGGTGTTAGGCACCCTAAATGGCGGCGATGGCAATGATATTTTTAATATCACCGGTGGAAGTTATGCATTTTTAGATGGTGGTTTAGGACTTGATCAAGTTAATTTTAACAACACTTTTAGCTCTCAAGGCGTTATTAGCAATGTAGAATCTGTGAATGTGAATACTGGCACCTTAACGCTTAACAACAATATTATCAATATGGGCTCAGGCGCTGGCGGCACCGGTTTAACCATCACACCAGGAGCAACTTTGTTGCTCAATGCCGGCATTAGCGGTCAAAATAATATTATTAACGACGGCACCTTTAGCACCAATAGTGCTCAGGTGATCAACCTTAGTGGTGCGGGTGTCTTCACTAACGAAAATGGTAGCACCCTGCACTTAGGGTCTGGCGCTGGTCTTGAAATTTTCACTGTAGCTGCAAATGGATTTACAAGCCTTGCAGGGAGTACCTTTTCAGTTGATTTGCAAAGCGCAACCCAATATGGACATTTGATTGTCAACAGCCCAGGTGCAAAC
>JBFXKR010000068.1:0-7119 GCA_050173595.1 Candidatus Berkiella sp. | reverse complement strand
TAATTGGCTCTATCTATCTGCTCAGTCTTTTGATAGATGTCGCTTGCAATCTAACAAATTTGAATGTTGGACTTAACAGACTGGATGCGACAGTTTTAGAGCGCGTTTCGAATGCCATTTTAAACAAGTATTATCAATGGGGTGCCAATTTACATGTGTTAGATGCAACGAAAGTATTATACCCTGATGTAGCAATATTGATTGCATCAAAGATTGCAGAAAATACAGCGCAAAAAGAAGCCTTTCTTAAGGGGTGGTTTAATACTGCCACTGTCAAGGAGCGTCTTAAAAAAATAACCTAACAACTACCGGCCAAAATCTTTGCTTTATTTGCAATGAGTTAGAGCGGTATTTTGGGAAGGTGATGTCAATCTCATTAAGTTTTGCAATGCCTCCAAGCTGTTTTTGTCCAGTTTATCAAAAGCCATGCCTTTGAGTGTAAAAGGTGATTTTTTCATAAAATTTTCATACTCATCCCAAAGGGGGGTTTTTGTTATCGACAGATAGGGCTTAAGGACTGCTTGAGATAATTCATCAATACTATCAAAATCTCTTGGCAATAATGCGGAAGCTGGCAATGTCCCACGCATGACTTCTTTAATCATATCATCCGTGCTTGCGCTTTTTTGAGGCGCTTCTATCAATAACCACACGCCGGCAATATTACTGAGTGCGCCATCTACACAAGCTAACCACCATTTGGAATTAAACAGATCATCTACTAGCTTATTTTCAACAGCATAATCATAGGCTGCTGTTAAATTAACTATCATCGTTTCTAAAGCCAAGTATAAATCATCTGCAAATGCTGGCGAAAAGGGATCATATTTATGGCCATAGATTGAAATACTGCCTTTGGGTTGCTCGCTCGCACCAACAGGAAAGTACCTCATTAATCTTTTTTCTTCTAGGGAAAGAGGCGCTTTATCACTATTATCAGGATAAATAATGCTATCTGGTGTAGTTGAATTCACTTTGGCAATGCCTTTTTGGGCACAGGTGATATATTCATCACACATACTGGCTATCACTTGCATAAAATGATGATCCAGATGTTTGGCAGCTTTGATAATATTTGCTAAATGAACTTTTAGTGAAACGCCTTCTTTGACTCTTATCATATTATGCGCAATAGCAATCTTGGCAAGACTATTTAGCATATCATCATAATATTTCTCTGTCCTCATTGGCGCCCTTGAATTTGCTCTTTGAACCATAAAGTCTTTATGAGCCTTGGCCATTTGAACCCGGGGGTTTTTTGCTAACTGTTGCCTTTCTTTTTTGGAAAGATGTTTAAAGTCATCCCATTTCATAGATGCTAATAAACTTGAGCTTTTGCTATTGATTATTTCGATATTTTCGGGGCCTTTACTGCTCATGTTTTTTTGCCTTAGTCTATGTAATATCACACAAATTGGAGTAAGTCATTTTCCAAGTAATATTGAAATGGAAATTAAGCTTTAAGGATGATATCAGTCTTTTAGTTTGCATCTAAATTTTATGCGCTAATTACTGATAAAAAGCAAATTTGAGCCGACAGGTTAAACTGAAGGTGCGCCATAAATCGCTAAAAATAGCGGCGTTACCCCAATCCTGCTGTAGTGAAAAGTCAGTCTATTGGGTGCATTTCCCCACAACAAAAGATTAAGAGATGATAGTCAATCACAATGCCATTTTGACAAACTTGAGCCCTCATTTTTATTAATTCAATCCAGTCTTTTTATCTGAAGGCTTTGCAATTTTCCTCATTTCATCCAACTCATGACGCATATGTCCAAGAACATGTTCCATCCTTGATGTCCCTTTAAATTTGTGGTGAGCGTCTTTCATCTCCTGTTCAACCTTATTTATAGTATCATCTAGTTGTTTGAATATACCTAATAATCGAGCATTTTTATCTTCATCTTTCATATAAGCTAATTCACCACGCATCAATGCTATCGCATTAGCAGATTTATTAACTTCTTTTTGCAATAACTCAATCTGCTTAGGCCTATCGCCACGTTGACGTTTAAGATAGTATGAAACAAAGCCTTTTTTGCCGGTTGATTTGTTATAAGTATCTTGAATATCAATTGTATTCAAAATATTCTTAATTGCCTCTAGTGCTTTCAGCTCCTGTGAGTTTTGTGGTTTGCTGGCAGCTGGGGAATTTGCTGCTGGCTGTTGTGGTGAAGCAACAACAGCCACTGGTCTTTTGCCGTGAGTTGACGCTCTTTGAGGTTGCTCTTGATCATGCCTTGCCGGCACTTGTGCGGGTTTGTCCTGGTGTGGCCTTGCGGGCGCTTGTGCAGGGTTCTCCTGCTGTGTCCTTACGGGCACTGCTTGCTGAGGTGGACTTGCGCGCTCACTTTCAGCACGAGCTTGCTCTGCTATCGGAATAGGCGAGCTTCTAGTCTTATCATCTAATTCCACTTTAATTTCTACTCTTGGTGCTTGCTGCACGACCACCGGTTGCGTTGGTTCTTGTAGAATATCTTTTTGAGGAGAAATTTGTTGTCTAAAATTGGCAAGCGCCTGTGGCATATTTTGTAGGCGTTGATGTACTTCTTTATAAAACTCTTCTTGTCTAGCTTTGTTATTTTTAAATTTAGTTTGCGCATACCCAGAATACATCTGTTGAACATCTTCAAAGGTAAGTGATGTACAACGAACTAATGCGTCTTGAACAAGAGGATCGTCAAAATCAACTTCTAAGTCACCATTTTTAACTAACTCAAATACTTGTTTGTAAAAGTTGATATCCGATGGTCCATATTGATCTAAATTAATCTTATCATCATCTGAGCCTGCACCATGCAAAGAGGATTTAAAGCCTACTTTACCTCGCTGGAAAAAGCGAAATGCTTCTCCCTTATCAATGCCAATCACATTGCCATCTTTGTCTAATCCGTAATTATCCAAGTGAGCATCATAATTACTCACAGCTTTGTCGGCGATAAGATGGGCAAGAATTTGTGCTACTTGCTTTTTATTTAACTGCTTAATGGCTTGAGAATTAAAGGTTTCGATATTAACATAATCCTGAGCTATCCCAAGTTTTGAGTCAACTTCCCTTAAATGCGACCTAGGAACAGCACCGTTGGTAATGTGATTAGCAACCCAAGCACCTGCGACCTCTCTGCCTTGTTCTTCACCTGGCGTTTTAACATTGCCCCCTTTTATCGCTTTCCAAAAGATCTTTCCATCATTTAATTTATATAATAATTTTCCAGCTTTATTGTCTATTTTTTGCTTATCATTATATTTCTTTGGGATCTGCATTTTATCAAAACTTGTAAAAACAGGGGTATCAGATCCTGGTTTCATAGAAGTTGTTCTTTGGAATTTGCCAGTAAAGGACTTTGTTAAATTCGCTGATGGCTGTCGTTGCATCGAAGCTGTTTTGTCTTGTTTTTCTTGCGCCTTTTGGCGTTCCCTTTCTTCTTTCTCACGTTGTTTTTGTGCTTCTTTTTCTTGTTTTGCGCGCGCTTGCTCTGCTTGCGCTTTGGCTTTTGCTTCTTGCTCGGCTTGTCTTGCACGTTCTTGCTCTGCTAGTCTTTCGCGTACTTGCTCTGCTTTTGAACGTTCTTGCTCTGCTTTTGCGCGTTCTTGCTCTGCTTTTGCACGTTCTTGCTCTGCTTTTGCACGTTCTTGCTCTGCTTTTGCACGTTCTTGCTCTGCTTGCTTTGCGCGCATCTGCTCTGCTGTTTGAGATACCACAGGCGCTTTAACAGTAGCTGCCTTGTCATCTGCTTTAGCAGGTGACGCTATTACAACCTGTACCCATGCATTGATTGGCTTTTGTTTGTTTTCTTCAATATTCCATTCTTGCCCCATCATATCTAACATTTCGACCACATCATTTGAGACAGTGCCATCAGCGATGAATAAGGGTTTTCCAACAATAGTAAAATTCGCACCTATAAAGGCTTGTAAAAAATGCTCAGCACATTGATTATCTGCTGGGACAACTTCACCATAAGCACCTAACACTACCTGAGCAAAATTATTGACATCGGTAAAGTTAGTCTTGGGAAGGATTTCACCATCAAGTGTACCATTGGCAACACTTTTAAGGAGCGTACCTATATCTTTACTTTGTAATTTCCTTGGCGCTTCAATCATTAACCACTGCCCAGCAATATTGCTGGCTGCACCATCAAAACAACCTTGCCACCAGGAAGACGTAAACCATTCTTGCTCTAATGCGTTACCTTGGGAAAAATTGTAACTACTCGAAAAATTAGTCACGATGGTGTCTAATGCCAAAAACAAATCATCTCCAAATGTTGGTGAAAAGGGATCGTATTTGTGTCCATAAATGGTAATTTTTTGCTTACCCTTTCCTTGATAAACTGTACTATAGGGATCTTCTGTATCGGTTTTCGCTTTATTCTTTTTAGCACAAGCAATATAATCATCTGATATCTTTGTGTTCACTTGTGAAAAGTTTAAATCAACATTTTTGGCTGCAAGTATCACATTACGCATGTATTGTTTTTGCGTAACACCTTCACCTACGCGCACTCTTTTGTCATCGATTGGCATCTTTTCTACCAACTCAAGCAAATGATCATAATATTGTGCTGAATTCATAGGTGCTCTTTCTTTAGCTCTTTGAAGCATATGCTCTTTGTGCGCTTGGGCCATTCTCACGCGCGCATTACCTTTAAGAAGTTGTCTTTCTTCTTTAGGAAGATGTTTAAAATCATCCCAAGTCATTCTATCTAATGCGGCTTTATCGTTGGGTACTTGCTGCGCTTTGACAAGTTGTGCTTTTACCTGAGGCTGCGCTTGAGTAGCTTTGGCTCTTTGCTGTTCTTGTGGTTGCGGCGCTTGAGGTTGTTTTTCTTCTTTTTTGCGCAATTTTGCCGCTTCCTTTTCTGCTTGTTCTTGTTTTTGTTTCAAAGCTTTTGCCATACGCTCAACTTCTAATTGCTTTGATCGGGCTTCATCTAATGCACGTTTTGCAGCAGCTTCTTTTTCCCTTGCGTCAATTTGCGCTTGCTTTGCTAGCGCTATATCTTGCTGTGATTGTGATCGCAACAGCTCATTTTCAGCATTCGTAGCCTTTTTTTCAATTTTCGTTGTCGAAGTCAGTAATTGTTTAGCTTCCGCTTTTTCTTGTTTTGCCTCCTGAATTGCCACTTTTGCTTGCGCTTGCTCCTGTTTTGCTTCTTGAGCTTTAGTTTGCATTTGAGCTTGAACAAAGAGCTGTTGTATCTGAGGATCGGCTTTTAATGCAACATAATTAGCATCCGTCATCTTTAAATGGCCGACATTATTAAACCTTTGATTATATTGCTCTTGCGCTTTGTTAAATACACTTTCAAAAGATGGCTCGCCCCATGCTGGATCCCACTCCCTAGCGAGTTGGCTAAACTTGGAAGTAAACATATTTTTTTGGGCAGCATTTGGCATGACGCTGTCACTTGGGGCAGGGGCCACAACTTGCGCTTCTTTTTCTTGATTGGCTTTACTTTCATAGCCATAAATTTCATTGAGTTGCGCCATGACTTCATCTTTTGGAAGAGAGTCTAGACCTCTTATTTTAACAACCTTATCCAGTGCTGCTAATACATCTTCTGCATATTCAGGTTTTTGGTTTTGAATCAACCCCATCCCTTTTTCTAATGCTTCACGCACATCTCTTACTTCGATTTTACTACCAGCCGTTGACTTCGCTTTTCGCTCTTGGCTTGCTTTCCATTCATTAGCCGCATCAATACATGCCTCAAAGCAGCCTGCAGAAACACTGACTGCAAATTGTTTAAAAGCAGCATCGTCTAAAGATAAGGCTAATTCAGCAGCACCATTGAAATCTGCTACCAGCATCGCCCACACACCACCTAAACCCTGTATGGTGTTTTGAGCCACAACATCTTTTAAGTGATGAACATAAGTATTTGATAAACCTTTGGGTTCAAAGTAAATATTGGTTGGCAATTTTCCTTCATTATATTTTTCAACATATAATTTTAATTTAGGTAGGATATTTTGATGCAAATTTTGAACGGTTTTAGCAAAGTGCTCTAAACTTACTGCAAGTTCTGGGTTATCTTTTGATAAAACACGTTGCGCTCTTTGAATTAAATTTTGATAAAGTTCATCATTGACGGGGATCACATCAGGTTTTGGCAAATCATCAAAGTTAACAGGGCCGCGCATACCTGGTCGAGAGGTTGCTGGTTTTGGTCCTAAATGGGCTTTTAACCAGGCATCATTTTCTGGCGTAAGTTGGTGCTTCTTAAGCCCATTCATTGCCATCTTATGGGCTAAAGCGGGGTCTTTTTGTATCTTTTGTATTTTTTCGATCAATGCTGTGTATGCTGCTTGAACCTCTTGTGAAGGTTCATTTTGGGTTTCTTCTACCATGGAAATATCCTCTGTTTCTCATGCTTTTAAAGATGAGACTACAAAGGATATGTTTAAGTTCCACCTTCAATTAAATGAAATAGTTGCAATTGCACTTAAAAATGCAGCTTTTCACAACAAGATCACTTCCTGGGCAGTATATGTTTAGCTTTAAATTTCAAGAGTTCGAGTTCGAGTTCGAGTTCGTGTTTTCGCTGATTCATTCATTGCATGCCATTCACCCATATCAGAAATGCACTTATCAAAACAGCCATCGGTGCCTTCACAAATACACTCATCTAACATGTCTTTTTCAAGCGCATAGCTAAGCGCGGCATGATATTGAATTATCAAACTATTCCATGTCGTTGCAAGTGATTCCATGGAATAAAAATCTGCATGATGGACAAGCGTTTTATTTAAATTAGGTAAATCATCTTTGGTTTTAGGAGGGGGTGGGAAAACTCTTGGCATACTAGGCTCAAAATATACTTGTGAAGGGAGTTTTTTATTTTTCTCAAAGTAACATTGCATTTCTTTTAACTTTTGCCAGAAATTTTTATGTAAATTTTGCACACAATATGAAAGATGCATCGCGATACCATAATAAGAACGTAATTGCGCATCGATATTATCAGCTAATCGCTTTTTCAAAACTTCACGAATTCTATTATAATTTTCAGGATTATATTCTGGCACTTCAACAGGTTGTGGCAACGTTAGCATGGTTATATTTCGCAATTTGTTTAAAGTTGCGTGATGATAACGCATCATGAATAAATA
>JBFXKR010000067.1:0-7211 GCA_050173595.1 Candidatus Berkiella sp. | reverse complement strand
TGGGCAATTTTATTAATGGTGAATTATGGGGCAAGGTAACCGATGTCCCTTGGGCCATGGTATTTCCCCATGCAGGGCCAATGCCACGGCATCCCTCTCAGCTTTATGCCATTTTATTAGAAGGCTTGTTGTTGTTTGTTATCCTTTGGATTTATTCAGCAAAGCCACGTAAAACTGGCGCTGTGGCGGGTTTATTCTTACTTGGCTATGGTTGCATTCGAATTTTTGAAGAATTTTTCCGCCAACCTGATCCACAATATGGTTACTTAGCATTTGGGTGGTTAACCATGGGGCAAGTGCTGTGTGTGCCGATGATTCTTTTTGGTCTATATTTGATGGCTTGTTACGGCAAGCCCCATAAATCCTGTTTGCACTTTGGGGTGAAATGATGAGAGCTTATTTAAATCTATTGCAGCATGTATTAGATAATGGCACACGCAAAAGTGACAGAACAGGGACCGGCACCTTAAGTTGTTTTGGTTATCAAATGCGATTTGACTTAAATCAAGGCTTTCCATTAGTCACAACCAAAAAATGCCATCTTCGCTCTATTATTCATGAATTACTCTGGTTTCTTAAAGGCGATACCAATATACGTTATTTAAATGAAAATGGCGTGAGTATTTGGGATGAATGGGCCAATGAACAAGGTGATTTAGGTCCTGTTTATGGCAAGCAATGGCGCTCTTGGGAAGTACCAAATGGACAAACGGTGGATCAAATACAAAATGTGATTGAGCTGATTCGCAAAGACCCAGACTCTCGTCGTTTAATTGTTAGCGCATGGAATGTAGCCGACTTGAGTCAGATGGCGCTTGCGCCCTGTCATTGTTTGTTTCAATTTTATGTGGTGGACGGAAAATTATCTTGCCAGCTTTATCAGCGCAGCGCCGATGTATTCTTAGGCGTGCCTTTTAACATTGCCTCCTATGCGTTATTAACCATGATGATTGCACAAGTCACCGATCTTAAGCTTGGTGATTTTGTACATTCCTTTGGCGATGTGCACTTATATTTAAATCACATCGAACAAGCCAAAACACAATTAGCCAGAGAGCCTTTTATGTTGCCAACCATGGCACTAAATCCGCAAATCAAACAAATAAATGATTTTCGTTTTGAAGATTTTGTGTTAAAAGATTATCAAAGTCATCCTGCGATTAAGGCGCCGATTGCTGTTTAATGATGAAAAAGATAAGCATCGTAGTAGCCATGTCAGACAATGGCATGATTGGTCAGAATAACCAATTATTATGGCACTTGCCTAATGATCTAAAACATTTCAAAGCGCTTACCCTGAATAAGCCAATTATTATGGGTCGCAAAACATATGAATCTATCGGTAAACCTTTACCTAACCGACAAAATATTATTCTTACCAATGCCCGCTATTTGCAGCTGCCAGGCTGTAATGTGGTACATTCGGTGAACGAAGCGCTTGATATTTCAGAAAATGCACAAGAAATTATGATTATTGGTGGTGGTGAGATTTACAAACTTTTCATGCCATTAGTTTCCACAATGCACATCACGTATGTACATACTCAATTGCCTGGTGATGTGTCCTTTCCGATTTTTAATCAAAATGAATGGCAAGAAACAAGTCGACAAGATTTTAACAAAGATGACAAGCATTTATATGATTATAGTTTTGTAACACTGATTCGACGCTAAGATTCCTAGCGAGGAGATAAATATGTTACTGATTCAAGCCTTAAAATATCTCATTGATCAACTAGAACTTCATTTAAAAGAGCGCTTGGGCGCCACTTTACCATCAGAGCAAGTTTTAGCAGATAAATTAAAAATTTCTACGCAAGAAAGAGTAGCCGTCATCAGAGCGCAGCCTGTGGCAGTGCTAGAAATAGATGAAGCGCTACTTTCAAAACTGAAGGATTTAAAATTAGTTGAAGTGGATCAAAAAGGGGTGCTCAAGGATAGCAAAGGTCTCAATGTAGCGTTGCTAAAATTACCACCTTTGAACTGTTTAAAAGTAGTAAATTCTTGCCTATATGCTCAGCAATTACCTTTAGAGTGGACAAAACATGATGATGTGTTGTTGCACTTTGGTATCACTTGGGGACAATTGATGTTAACAACTTTTGAGGGGTTTAAGGGGCGTCTTGATGATAGTTTATCAAAAGAAGAATTGACTGATAAAAAAACCTATATTTTATCTCGTTTTAAAAGACAATTAGTACTTATCAGTGAATATGCTAAAAAAGTATTAGCAGAGCGAGAAAAGGCATTTCATTTGGCAAAAGAAAAGTTGAGTTTTGATGATGAGGTTGATACTTGGGTCCAAAGCTTAGTAATGGAATGTATCAATGAGGCGATAGAACTTTCACAACATGCCATGAGCAATGCAAAGAGTACCGTTGATCTAAAAATATTAGGGTCTATTAGTCATGAAAGTAAAGCTGGCAGAACAGAAGGACTTTTAAAATGCTGTCAAGAAGTGCTAAATGAGTTTGTGGCTTTCTGCCAAAAAGCGAATGAGCAAAGCAAAGTTAAAAATGTTCAGCCAAACTCCATGGTTGATTTATTTCCAAGTCATATACAAAAGCATATTGCAATAAGACTCATTCATGAACGTACGGCGCAAGATTTAGTAGAGCGTTTATTTGAAATTGCAAAAGACAAACATTACCCAAAGAGAACATTAAATTTCAGTGCAATCGATCCAACTGCGTTTGACTCAGCACTTGCTCTTAAAAAGTGTAAACAACTTGCCATTGAGTTACAAAGTTTCGAGGACATCGTTCGAAGATACAAAGATGAAGATCCAGCGTATTGGGAGGATATCCTTCAACAAACCCATCGTGCTGCTGATAATTCTAAGCATTATGCACCTCGATTTTCAATGCAGATACAAGGCACAACCCTGATGTGGGAACAAATTCATCAAGCGCTATGGGGGCGTCTACCACCAGGCGCTACCAAAGATAGACATTCAAGCTGCAAAATGCATTAATGGTTTGAAAAAAGAAAAGACTCACGTATAATTTATCTTAATAATAAGTTAAATACCTTTCTTTTGAATATGGCAAGAATATCCCCAAGCGTTATTGGTGCTGTTGGGCACTTTATCAGTAAACTTTTGGTTAAATCCTTAAGCGTGGATATTCGCGTGCACCCCAAAGTTGTTATTGAGCAACAATATGTACATGCTTTTTGGCATGATAAACAATTTGCGCCAATTATGTTGCTAGCGAATTCTGCATTAGGCAAAGGCAAACATGCTTGTTTTGTCAGCGCATCCGGTGATGGCGAAATGTTGGCACAATGGCTAAAGCGCCTTGGTTATCACTTGGTACGAGGATCATCTAGCCGCAAAGCACTTAGTGGTTTAGTTAATCTCATTAACATCACAAAAGAAGGCTACTCGGTTGGTATTACTGCTGATGGCCCACGAGGGCCTTATCATAAAGCAAAATCAGGCGCGGCTTATATCGCCTACAAAGCAGGTATTGGGCTATTACCGTTGGGTATAGCCTACTCTTCTAAATGGCAATTTAATAAATCTTGGGATAAATACCAACTGCCAAAGCCTTTTGCAAAAGCAGTAATTTATATCGGCGAGCCGCTGCATTTTTCTGATATTAGCGATATGGATGCGATTATTGCTCAAGTGGACAAGGCGATTGATGCCTCAGATCTTAAAGCATTACACATTCTACAAGATGCGACGGTTGGGGAAGCCTTTGTGAGACTCACAACCTAATTGTTGTTTTAGATCACAGGTGATTTTACCTGTTTTCGCAAGAAACTAGGGCGCCATCCGGTGCCGATAAATATAGAAGCAATTACCAACAACATTCCCAGAAAATCATACCACTGTAAATGCTCACCTAAAAAGCCAACGGCTAACAAAGTGGTAACAACTGGCATCACGCCACCAAAAATGCCGGCAGTGCTCGCAGGTATAAAGGTTAATCCCCAGGCCCAAGCCCAGAAGAATATTAAACTACTGATAGCAGCGATTAAGATCAAGCTGCCTTCCCAGGAGGCAAACGCACTAAAATCAAGCGCATCCGCAAAAATGGCACAAGGTAATAAGGTGATAAAGCCCACGATATTCGCAATCAAAGAGCTTCCTAAAGGCGTGACACGCCCAGCAAGTTTTTTCCCCAAGATGGAATACATGGCTTCTGGGATCATTGCCAGAAATACCAACATATCTCCGAAGTAGGTGTGCTCAAGATTAACTTGGCCCTCGAAGTGATCAAGGTTAATAATCAAGATCCCAAGCATGGCCAAGCCAAGCGATAGCAACTTAGGCCAGCTTAAATGTTCTTTAAGCATCCACACCGCACAGATAGCAATCATGGCTGGTAAAGTGCTACCAACGATGCCAGCGGCAGTTGCCGTTGTATGCTGTAAGCCCCAAACAAAGAACACATTAAATAAAAATGCAGCAAAGAATCCAGAAAGGGCGGCATATGTCCAGTCGATTAATTCGAGCTTACCGGAGGGATGTCTTGGATCCATAATCGGTGTGTTGGTGGTTTTTAACATCAACGCTAAAATCACAGAGCTGATGAAAAAGCGACTGACCAATAACATGAACATAGGCATGACGCCAAGTAAAAACTTACTCGTCACAACGTTGATGCCTATTCCCGCTTGGGCTAAAGCGAGTGCACAGTAGCCAATTATCAATGAGCGCTGCATGGTCAAATCCAGGTAAATTAGGAAAAAATTACGCTAAAAGTCTAGCAGATCTGAAATGGTCTTGGTAATCCTTTTCGTTATAAAGTGATGAGCAGCCGATAATTGGTTGTTTTATAGCGCGCTAGATGTACTTATGGGCAAGTTTGGCAAGAAGGACAGTAGTAGGTTGCGCGTTGACCTAAGCGAAGTGATTTGATGGGTGTTTGGCAAGCTATACAGGGCTCGCCTTTTCTACCATAAACGGTAAGTGCTTGGCTAAAATAACCGGGTTTACCGTCACTTTGCCGAAAGTCTTTTAGCGTGGTCCCCCCTTTTTTGATAGCGCATGTGAGCACACATTTAATTGCTTTCACTAATCTTTGGTATTGTGCAAGACTCAGTGTATTGGCCATTTGACCTGGGTGAATTTGAGCTGCAAATAAAGCTTCACTGGCATAGATATTACCAACGCCAACCACTATGCGTTGGTTCATGATGAAAGTTTTTACAGCGCTTCGATGATTTTGTGCTTTTTGGAACAAATACGCTGCACTAAAGGTTTTTTCTAAGGGCTCAGGTCCAAGCTTTGCCAGCATTGAGGGCAAGCCGTCATCGGCTATTAAGACACAACCAAAGCGACGTGGATCATTAAACCTTAATATCAAATCTTGATTGAACACCCAATCAAGGTGATCATGTTTTTGTAAGGCTGAGCTTGCGTTTGTAATCTTTAAAGTGCCCGACATACCAAGATGGATAATTAAGATGCCTTTGGGCAGGTGAATAAGAATATACTTAGCACGTCTTGTGACTTTAAGCACAGGTTGCTTATTTACAAATTTTGCCAGGGTTGAAGGAACTGGCCAACGTAATCGCTTTTCACGCACGATCACATTGTTAATCACTTTACCAACAATAAAGGGTTCAATCCCTTGGCAAACTGTTTGGACCTCAGGTAATTCAGGCATCGTATTTTAAGGCTTTATAACCAATATCGGTGCGATAAAAAACGCTATCCCAAGCTGCTTTTTTTACAATACGATAGGCATTAGCTTGGGCTTGGGCTACCGTATCGCCTAAGGCCGTGACGCATAACACGCGACCACCACTGATCACAATCCGTCCTTCTTCTATTTTGGTGCCTGCATGAAAAATTTTATATTCTTCAGAAGGTGGGATTTCATTTAAAGTAGGACAGGCATCTCCAAGATGTGGGTTATCTGGATAGCCGTTGGCGGCTAAAACAACGCCCAGTGCGACTTGGGTGTCCCATTTAGCCTGGTAGGTATCGAGCTTGCCCTGCAATGCATCTAAACATAATTGTGCAAAATCAGATTTTAATCGCATTAGAATAGGTTGGGTTTCAGGATCGCCAAAGCGACAGTTATATTCTAAAACATGGATATCACCCTTGGGTGAAATCATTAAACCCGCATAGAGAAAACCTTTAAAAGGCGTACCTTGGTCGCTAAGCCCTTTTAGGGTTGGCTCAATAACGCTTTCT
Source organism: Candidatus Berkiella sp. (assembly GCA_050173595.1). Taxonomy (GTDB): domain Bacteria; phylum Pseudomonadota; class Gammaproteobacteria; order Berkiellales; family Berkiellaceae; genus Berkiella. The sequence goes on along the minus strand of JBFXKR010000067.1, from coordinate 1,054 downwards.
AAAATTTTGGCATGTAAAAAAGGGCTTGCAATAGGGGCAGGCGAATAAGCTCCCATGCCGCCAGTGTTGGGGCCGCTATCGTTGTCATCTCTTGCTTTATGATCTTGAGAAGTCGCTAATGGGATGTAGTTTTTGCCGTCACACAGTACAATAAAGCTGAGTTCTTCACCTTGTATAAAGTCTTCAATAATGATTTTGGCGCTGGCATCACCAAAGCGTTTTTGAGAGAGCATTTCATAAACAGCACTATGGGCACTTGCTTGGTCATTGGCAATCACAACCCCTTTGCCTGCTGCAAGGCCATCTGCTTTTATCACAACAGGGTACTGGCAGGTTTTTAAATACGCATCAGCATCCTCGGTTTTGGTAAAAGTAAGCGCCTTTGCTGTAGGGATCCCACATTGTTTCATAAATTCTTTTGAAAAAACCTTTGAGCCTTCAAGTTGAGCACAAGCAGCACTTGGTCCTAAACAAAGCAGATTTTTAGATTCAAAATAATCAACGATACCAGCTACTAATGGCGCTTCTGGACCAACCACAGTGAAGTCTATTTGGTTTTGAATCACAAAATCGGTTAAGGCTTCAAAGGCGAGCATGGAGATGGCAACATTTTCAACTTTAGGTTCACGGAATGTGCCTGCATTACCCGGGGCGACAAAGATTTGGTTTACTAAAGGCGATTGAGCTAATTTCCATGCAATGGCATGCTCACGGCCACCATTACCGATAACAAGTATTTTCATCATTATTCTCTTAATGTTTAAAGCAGCGCAAATTTGTGAAAATCATTGAAATGCCAAGTTGATTTGCGCATTCAATCACTTCAGGATCTCTTTTTGAGCCGCCGGGTTGGATAATGGCACTGATTCCTAATTCATGTGCTTTTTCTACATTATCCTTAAAGGGGAAGAAGGCATCCGATGCCATCACCGCTTGATTTAAATCTAAATGAGCTTCGATTGCTTTAAGCGAGGCAATGTGTGTGCTAAAGATCCGAGACATTTGTCCTGCACCAATGCCAAGTGTTTGACCATTTTTGGCAAAAACAATGGCA